>JAAENI010000826.1 GCA_024224595.1 Hyphomicrobiales bacterium | reverse complement strand
CGGCCTTCGGTGGACCAATCCAGTTCATCTGCGGCGTTGCAAAACTTGTCCGATCAACCAGATCGCACTGCGTTTTACGCCTTGCCGAGTGAACTGGTTTGGCCCATCAAATGCTTCCGTGTAAACAAGAAACGGTCTAGACCACCAACTCGCATCCGTGTGGGATGAGTCAGCGGATGCGAGCCCGAATTTACCCAATGTGGTCTGATTTATCGCACAGTGGTCGCCACAACTCATTTGCTGATTAGGCTTTGGATTTGAAATTAACTGCCGACTTGGATAATTATTTGTAAAATCCTGATTCTGTTTGTGGTTTTTGAAGTGCTGATGATTTTGCAGAAATTTTGTCGTGGATTACCGGTGTTGCAGTTCTCGTATCTCACTGGAAAGGTTCCTATTCAGGTTTACCCTTTGGCAGTTTCCAGCTGTAAATCCAGTCCTGCCTCGCGAGTATTTTGTCCCCGCCCATAATGCGCATACGAAGATTACGAAAGAATGCCAATGCGCCCGGCAGTTGGTAAATTGTTCTATTCGTTTCTGATAGTCGACTGATTGCTGATGTACGTTTAATGCGCCGATTTTGGTACAATTGAAAGGCTTCAGGCAAAGTCTTTGTTGTGGATATTGCCCATCCCAAAACCGCGGCATCTTCAAGCCCCATCGCAGCACCCTGGGCTGCGTGGGGAGTCATTGCATGCGCAGCATCACCCACCAACGCAATGTTCTCTTCAGTCCAGGCTTTGAGTTGCGGCAGGGTTTTCAAGGGCCAGAATGTCCATTTGGTGTTTAATTTAAGCAATTGCGTGAATTTGGTGTTCCATTTACCCAGACCTGCCGCAATGTTTTTACCAGTGAATTCATCCTGAATATCATATTCAAAACCAAGTAACAGTTTGAACTTATCAGGTAAGATGATGACAATACTATAATAATGGCCACCACGAACTGGATAAACTACAGCATGGGCATCAGGAGCAAGCCACATTTTGATTCTATTTGATCGCAAAACCAAAGGCATTTCCTGACTTTCTACCAATGCCCGCAAAGCAAAAGTTTTAGTAGAAACAGAATACTTTCCCAGAAGACACTCCCTTCGAGTTATCGAATCAACTCCATCAGCTCCAATCAGTGCGATCCCCCGATAGTTGTCGGTTTTTTGATTGGTATCTGCAATTGCAGTAATGCCGTTGGCATGGGAAACCGCATCCCTCAATTCAGACCCCAGCCGGATCAATATGTCAGGTTCGCGGAGGCAGGCATTCAGCAGAGTTTCCTGCAAATCGGCTCGATGTATAACCAGATAGGGCTGACCATATCTTTGAGTTATCTCATTGCCTAACCGTATGTCGGTAATTTTTCTACCGCTTCTGCCATTGAATATTTCTATGCCGACGGGAGCGTTCGCTGTTGCCTCGATCTGTTTATCAAGCCCTAGCTCAGCAAGAACCTGCATCGCATTTGGGGTGAGTTGCAGCCCCGAACCCACCGGATCCAGTTTTTTGGCTTTTTCAAAGACTTCTACCCGATATCCAGCCCGAGCGATGAAAAGTGCGCTGGCGAGACCGGCAATACCGGCTCCGCTGATCATAATAGTTCTGCGTTCTTTCTCAAAATGTGCATCCATATTAGGGAATTTTCCGGATTATTCTGGTTCATTCACAAGAATCCGCAAGTGTCCCAGAAAATGATCTAGGCTGCAGATTGTTCAAATAGACAGTTCTCGGGGAGGGTTTCGTTGGCGTTCAATTCTTTATCATATTTGTAAAGGGTTGAGCAATAAGGACAAACTATCTCGTTATCATTACCCATATCGAGAAAAACGTGCGGATGGTCATAAGGTAGACTGGCACCACAACACATGAACTTGCCAACACCGATCTTTATTTGTGCACTGCCAAGATCATTTTGGAAATGTGGGACCATGTGATCGGGCATCGAATCTTTCCCTGAACTATTGCGCTTGATTGCATGCATCTTGTAGGGCAATGATACCGTATTGAAAAGGCCTTGTTTTATTTATTTTTAGCAGAAAACCAGTCGGGTAATAGTAATGCAGTCTGTCAATCTATCCACTGCGCAAATTTCATTTATCGACCGGGAATCACCTGTTGATACACCCCAATCTATCGACAAGTATCCGATATTGCTGGTCCATGGTTTCGCTTCAAGCATCAATGATAATTGGCTCGACACTCACTGGATCAAGTTTCTAACGGAATCAGGATTTCGGGTGATTGCACTGGATAATCGTGGTCATGGGAAAAGTCAAAAATTCAATTCTGCTAACGATTATTCACTGGATTTGATGGCTTGTGATGCAATCCAGTTGTTGGACTATCTTGAAATCGACCGTGCTCATATTATGGGGTATTCAATGGGATCAAGAATTTCATCTGTCTTGACAATGAACCATCCGGATCGGGTAGGGCGTCTGATACTGGGTGGCAATGGTTATGGCATGATTGAGGGTACGGGTAACTGGGACCCGGTTTATGATGGGTTACTGGCGGATTCAATTGATGATGTGACAGATTTGCGCGCCAGGGTATTCCGTCGTTTTGCGGAGAGAACCGGCAGCGACAGGGATGCGCTGGCGGCTTGTCTAAAGGGAATACGTCAGTTATTTACTGAAGAACAATTTACCCAAATCAAAAATCAGGTGCTGGTTGCCATCGGTTCTGAAGATGATATCGCCGGATCAGGTCAAAAACTTGCTGATTTAATGATAAATGCCCGATTTTTTTCTGTCCCGGGACGAGATCATATGCGGGCAACGGGCGATAAAGCTTTTAAAAGTCAAGTCGTTGAGTTTTTGCAAGCTCAATAATATTCTTGTCTATCTCTTTATTTGGCCAAATATTTTTTGCTAATAACCTTGTTCAGTAAAATTTTGTGCCTATTATCTTGTAATCTGTTCAGTTTGGAGAACGTGAAATGGCGAAATTGAAACAAAGACCCGTTTATGTGACGCCAGTAAGTGTTGATTCCGTGTGGAAAGCCGTTCGTGACGAGGCTCATGCTGTCATTGAACGGGAGCCGGTTTTATCAACATTCATTTACACAACGATACTAAACCACTCCAATCTTGAAGGGGCTGTCATTCAACGTATTTCTGACCGCCTGTCCAGTACGGAGGTTTCCGGCGGACTAATTCGACAGAGCTTTCAAAGTATGCTCGATGACTGGCCCAAATGGAGTGAATATCTTCGTAGCGATCTGGCGGCAGTCTACGATCGGGATCCCGCCTGTCATCGGTTTATTGATCCAATCCTTTATTTCAAGGGGTTTCATGCGATACAATGCCACCGTCTTGCTGAATGGTGCAATATGAATGGGCGATCTGATTTTGCACTCTATCTTCAAAGCCGTTCATCTGAGGTATTTCAGACTGATATCAATCCATCTATGAAGATGGGCAAGGGCATTTTTATCGATCATGCGACAGGTGTGGTTATTGGAGAGACCGTAATAATTGGTGATAATGTTTCGATCCTTCATAATGTAACGCTGGGCGGCACGGGCAAAGATGAGGGTGATCGTCATCCTAAAATTGGTTGCGGTGTATTGATTGGGGCAGGTGCCAAAATACTGGGTAATGTTAAAATTGGTAACTGCTCGCGTATCGCCGCTGGTTCTCTAGTGCTGAAAGATATTCCCTCAAACGTTACTGTTGCAGGGATCCCTGGCAAGGTTGTTGGCGTCGCCGGCTGTCCTGAGCCTTCGCGCAGCATGGATCAGATATTGGCGGAAGACAAAAACTGATTTGTCTGTTGTTTGGGCTTTACTGGGTCGGTTGTGTTGTGGCACAAGCCATTGGTAAACACATAAATATCTGTATCGGAGAGAACAATTGAAACCCGATGAACTTAAATCGCTTCGTGCCTATTTTCTTAAAGTATTTAAAACCCCTGGTCTGGTGATAAAAGCACGTCCCAAAAAAAGCGATTCTGCCGAAGTATATATTGGTGATGAATTTCTGGGTGTTTTGTACCGTGATGAAGATGAAGGCGAACTTTCCTATAATTTTTCAATGGCGATATTGGATATCGATCTTGAAGACTGATTTCGAGGTCTATGTGACAGACAAATTATAGGCCTATAATTGTCGGCGTAACAGTGATAATATGCGCGCTCAATTGACTAAGGTTAAACTTGAACTCTCTCTGATATATTTATGATTTTTATGCACAAATTTTGGTTTTTGATGAAACTCAAATGGCCATTGAAAAGAACTTTGAAATGAATCATTTGCTTCTGGTATCCCTTGGTGGTGCAATCGGTGCGGGGCTGCGTTTCATGGTCGGCAATGTTGCAATCCGCTTTTTTGGGGTTTCATTTCCCTGGGCCACGTTGATTGTCAATGTGGCCGGTTCTCTGCTGATGGGCATCCTGATAGGTGTATTAGTCCGCCGCACAGGAACACCAAATGAGGTGCGGATTTTTCTGGCAACGGGATTACTGGGTGGATTTACGACATTCTCAGCTTTCTCGCTCGATGCGATCAACCTCTGGCAGCGTGGAGAAAGTACGATTGCTGCGGGCTACGTTTTGGCCAGTGTCATATTATCCTTGTTTGCCCTGTTCGTCGGACTGATCATTGTTCGGAGCATAGTCTGATGGGCAGGGACAATCAGAAATACAATTCCAATAGTGATAAAATCTCTGGTACCGGCAGTGTTGGTGTGCGAATTATTGATAGTGATGAAGCCGGAATGCGGCTCGATCGGTGGTTTAAACTGCATTTTTCCGGACTGGCATTTGGCCAATTGCAAAAACTGTTGCGCTCCGGTCAGATCAGGATTAATGGCGGCAGGGTCAAGTCCGACACGCGAGTGGCAACCGGTCAACAGGTGCGCATACCACCGGCTTTGAGCCAGTTGGGAGCCCGGCAGGTTAATACAATAGGCAAACATCTGACGTCTAATACCATACGCAACCGTCATGATATTGATGTGCTGCGCGCAATGACACTGCATGAAGATGAAAAACTGTTTGTATTCAACAAGCCGGCAGGTCTGGCAGTTCAGGGCGGTTCCGGTCTTAATCGTCATGTTGATATGATGCTTGAATCCATGCGCAGCAAAAAAGGCGAAAAGCCACGCCTTGTTCATCGTCTGGATCGCGACACATCCGGTGTTCTTGTTGTAGCAAAAACACGCGGAGCTGCAGCGGATTTGGCAAAAAGTTTTCGTCATCGTGACACACAGAAAACCTATTGGGCAATTGTCAAAGGTGTGCCGCGGAAAAAAGAGGGTGGCATTTCAGAATATATGGTGAAAGAGCATACACCTGATGGTGATCGCATGCGTATTGCGCGCCACGGCGAACGTGGCGCTGATCATTCTCAATCCAGTTATCGTGTGATCGAGCAATCCGGCCAGAACCTCAGTTGGCTTGAGCTACAGCCAATTTCAGGTCGCACGCACCAATTGCGGGTACACACCGCTCATATTGGGTATCCAATTATTGGAGACAACAAATATTTTAATATTGAAAACTGGGCGCTACCTGGGGGCATCCAAAACCGATTGCATTTGCATGCAAGAAATATCAAGATACCCCACCCATCCGGCGGAACTCTCAACATTACAGCACCGCTTCCACAACATATGGTTCAAACATTTAACCTGCTTGGATTTGAAGAAACTGATGCAGGGGAAGAAGAAGCCTAATGCGTTTGGTCATCTTTGACGCCGATGGAACATTGATAAATTCCCAGGCAATTATTCTCGAGGGAATAAATTTAACATTCCGGGAATTTGGTCACCGGGAACCTTCCGTCGACGCTGTGTTGGCAACTATTGGTCTGACACTGGATCTGCTGTTTGCAAAATTACTTGGTCGCTCGATTGATGAAGAAATCAGGGCGATGTGCGTTTATTACAAGAAATGCCATATGGGACTGCTTCAAGTGCCTCGTTTTCAATCTCAATTATATGAGGGCATTGATGAGACCATTGGTATGTTGGCAAGTCAGCCTGAAACTTTATTGGCAATAGCTACCGGCAAATCGCGCCGTGGGCTGGAGAGGATGATCGAAACGTTCGGCTATGAGGGCAAGTTTGTAGCGCTTCGAACAGCCGATGACTGCCCATCAAAACCTCATCCGGCGATGATACTGGAATGTTGTGAAATTTCCGGTTGTGATTTCTCACAAACTGTTATGATCGGTGATTCAAATTATGATATGCAGATGGCCGTTCAGGCTGGAACAAAAGCCCTGGGTGTATCCTGGGGTTACCAATCCGTCGAAGCGTTAGTGCAGGCAGGTGCGAATGCCATTGTGGATAGGCCCTGTGATATTCCTGACGCGATTAATCAAATTCTGAATAGATAATGATGATGAGAGATATTTTGAGCAATATTGAAAATGGTAATGGCGTCGATCCACAAAAAGATCCGCAACGCGCTGCACAGGAGGCGATGCGGCCAAAACTTCCAAAACGATTTTATAAGCAAGTATCGATCAGCGATGAGGTGATCGACGGTGATGAATCGCAGGATGGGACAGTAGATTTCAGTATCCACCTTGATGGCAGGGAGGTAAAAACACCAGCTCGTAACCCCCTGCGCCTTCCAAATGAACAATCTGCAAAAATCGTAGCGGCCGAGTGGGAGGCTCAAGAAGATTCGATTGATGCGTCGACAATGCCGGCGACCCGATTGGTCAATACGGCGATAGACGGCATTGCAACAGACCCCCAGGCTGTGTTGAAAGATATGTTGAAGTTTGCCGGCAGTGATTTGATTTGTTATCGCGCGTCTACTCCTCCTGACCTGATCGAACTGCAAAACAAAGAATGGAACCCAATTCTTGACTGGATTAGCGAAGAATTTGGCGCGAGGTTCGAGTCGACACAGTCACTCATTCAAATCGAACAGCCCAAAGAGGCAATTACAGCAATCAGTGTTGCACTGCGCAAATGGCAGGATCCGATTTCAATTGGTTCTCTGCACACTTTTACCACACTTACCGGCTCGGTTTTCCTGGCACTGACTATCGCACACGCACAATATACTGCTGAGCAAGCCTGGAAAATTGCTCATGTGGATGAGGACTGGAATATTTGTACTTGGGGAGAAGATTACGAAGCGAAAAAAAGACGTGACAATCGATGGAAAGAGTTAGAGGCTGCATATCTGGTTTTTCAGGCCATCAATACACCAGCATAAGAAGTTAGCCGGATTTGAAGCATACGGCGGATCTAAGACAAATGATAACCGGGTATCTCTATGATTTCACCAGCCGCAACACCTGCCAGCAACAGAGTTACGTTTGCCATGTCAATCATGGTCATTGCCATGCTGATCATACCGGGCATGGATATCATTGCAAAGTTGCTTGCAACCCGATTTGAAATGGCCCCGGCAAGCATCACACTTGCCCGGTTTGTTGTTCAGGCCATTTTGATGGCGCTGCTCATCACTGTTCGAACAAAATCGTTCAGGCTGTCGGCTCGAAACTCAATGTTTAACATCCTGCGCGGCCTTCTCATAGGGTCTGCGAGTATGCTGTTTTTTATTTCGGTTAAATATATGCCGGTAGCCGATGCAATTTCGATATTCTTCGTAGAACCGATATTTGTGATGTTCCTGTCATGGATATTTTTGAATGAACGGGTGGGTTGGCGTCGGGTGATGGCTGCTATTGTCGGTTTCGGTGGTGCATTACTGGTAATTCAACCCAGTTTTTCCGAATTTGGTCTGGTCTCACTGCTTCCACTATGCACGGCGACGCTGTTCGCCTTCTATTTGATCCTGACACGCAAATATGGTGTTGTTGATGATCCAATGAAAATGCAGTTTTTTTCTGGTATCGGCGGAGTAGTATTTTGTTCAACTGCAATAGTATTTGGAGAAGCAATCGGTATCGATGATCTCAAATATACACTGCCTGCCCAACTTCAGGTTTTTGGATGGTTGTTTCTGATTGGTGTCATTGCCACTTTGGGCCACCTGATGATCGTATCTGCGTTTACCATTGCACCAGCATCCGTACTGGCACCGTTTCAATACGTCGAAATTGTCAGCGCAACTATATTGGGTTTAATGATTTTTGGCGATTTTCCAAACCCTTCAAAATGGCTTGGAACGGCTATCATTATTGGTTCCGGATTATTTATTTTCTGGAGAGAACAACGCAATTCTAAAGCCTCTACCTGAGCATTTTGACTAATTTGGAAACAACAGGCCATTTCACCCGTGATCAAGGCAAACCACACGAAAATACATTTTTCTACATCCTCACTGTTTCCCGAATACCGATACCATTACTGCAATTTTCATGTAACTTCTGGGCGACCACACAATGCCAATAGCTTATTTTTGATCTGAAGATTGTGGATGCTAATTGTGCCAATATCGAATAGCTGATCTATCAAAAATTCTGCCAATATACGAGCTTCGGTTGCATATTTTGTTTCGTATTGTAATAAATTTTTCCAATTCTGAGTTAGAGTGTTATCCAGTTTACTAACCAGTTTTCGGTCATCGGCTTCTAAAGCCAACTCTATTTCAGATGATATTTGTTGAATTTGTTCAATAAGTTGAGAAACCATGACTATTCACTGTGCCAGCATCATGCTGTGAATCGGTGTGATTCTAATACTCCAACAATAATCCCCCAAAGGCGCCGCAACTTAAATGCAACGCTTGTGGTTTGTTAGTCCAGTATTTGCATGAATTCAGTAAAATTTGAATCAGTATCTAGATCGATGGTTAATATCATTGGTTTATGGATCTAATCCTATTTTATCACCAACAGCGGTTGATATCATAATTCGCCATCGAATTGAAATTGACCGAATTTCAATTTGGAAACCACCCATGCCAGATGAGCATGTTAACAGGTATACTTGTGATGAAAGCTTCAAGGCCTCCAATATCCATGCCTTTGAATCATCTGCAGACGCAGGTACTTGAATTGTGCGCCAATGGATTATCGAATATTGAGATTTCTGACAAGATGGAACTCAGTGAATATACAATTTCCATGATATTAAAATCAGCTGTGAAAGCGCTTGATGCCACAAATTCAAATCATGCAGTTGCGATATTTGTGCGAAACACTACTGAAAGTGACAGTTGTTGAACTGGTATTTCGGTGAGGCATCCGAATCAAACAACTAATCATTCAAGTAGATTTAGCCCGGATTATTCATCAGAGTGCATAATATAGCTGACGGGCGTGGAACAAGCTGTTGAAATAGCGTATGATTTTGGTGTCTAGACAAGGTCATCCACCACCAGCAGAAAGTCCGGCCCGCCATGAATAAAGATAACCT
>JAAENI010000825.1 GCA_024224595.1 Hyphomicrobiales bacterium | reverse complement strand
GCAACAGGCCAGACTGCAACCAACCGCACGGGAAGAATTACGTCGTTCACCAAGGCATTCCGCATGGCTTTGCAATCAGGAATTCTGGCGCTCGGAGCCTATCTGGCAATCTATCAGGAAATTACCGCAGGAACGATGATTGCCGCCTCCATTCTGGCCGGACGTGCTCTGGGGCCGATTGATATGGCAATCGGCAACTGGCAGAATTTTATCAGGGCGCGGCAATCTTACGCGCGATTGAAAGAATGCCTGGCTGGCACGATCGATTCTTCCAGTCTGATTGAACTTCCCCCGCCAAAAGGCAATCTGGTGCTGGAAAATGTTACCAAAATGGCTGCGCCTGTTATGCCCGGTGCCGACCGAAAACCGATAATTCAGCGCGTATCATTCCAATTGAAACCGGGTGACGGACTGGGCGTTATCGGCTCAAGCGGTGCAGGTAAATCCAGCCTGGCGCGATTGATCGTTGGCTTGTGGGAACCGGAGCGAGGCGAAGTGCGCCTTGATGGCACCAATTACAAACAATGGGACCGTAACCGGCTGGGTAAATATATCGGTTATCTCCCGCAATCGGTTGAACTGTTTCCCGGAACGGTCAAAGATAATATTGCCCGTTTTGACCCCGAGGTCAGTGATGAGGATATTATAGCTGCGGCCAAACTGACCGGTGTTCATGGATTGATCACCGGATTTCCAAATGGCTATGCCACCAGACTGGAAACGAAAAATACCGTACTTTCCGCCGGTCAGGCCCAGCGTGTAGCACTGGCCAGAGCCGTATTGCGCATGCCGCCTCTTGTAGTGCTGGATGAACCCAATTCAAATCTCGACGCGGAGGGTGACGCCGCACTGACCAACACCATCAATGCGCTGCGTGAAAATGCTTCAACAGTAGTGGTCATGGCCCACCGGCCCAGTGCTATATCGGCGGTAAACAAGCTATTGGTGTTGCAAGGTGGAGTTCAGGTGGAATTTGGTGAAAAAGCAGCAGTGCTGAAGAAAGTTACCCGTATTGCTGAAGCCAGTCCTGAACTGAAAACCGGTTGAACCAAAAACGCACAATGATGGAAGATCCAAGCCAGCAAGCACCAGTCACCTCCAACAAACTGCCATTACTGGCCGGTATTTTTGTTTTCATATTGCTGTTTTGCGGCATTGGCGGATGGTTCTATTTTGCCAATCTGTCCGGCGCAGTGGTGGCCCAGGGTATCGTCGTGGTAACCGGTAAACCAAAAATCCTTCAGCATCTGGATGGCGGAATAGTATCAAAGATATTGGTTACTGACGGCTCTCTGGTGAAAAAAGACCAGTTGCTGGTTTCACTCGATGAGAGATTGCTCCGGATAAATCTTGAAATCAATAGTGGCAAATTGAGAGAATACGCAGCCCGTCAGG
>JAAENI010000824.1 GCA_024224595.1 Hyphomicrobiales bacterium | reverse complement strand
TTGGCAATGTGCTCGGCAAATTTCTCTTCGGCCTTTGGCTCCATCAATTCCCGGAAAGTGTGAATGGTGGCATTGGGGATGTGCAACATCAATCGGGTAACATAACGAAAGATCACACTCTGCTTTTGTGTCATCTCAGCTGAAAGTAGCGATCCCAGGACAAAATCATAAAGCTCAAGAACGGAATTGGTCAGCCGTTCCCTGTCGAGCTGGGAATATTGATTGATCCGCTCAATGCCTACATCAAATAAATTGAGTGATACTGGGTATTCAACGTCGGTTGGATCGATAATGACGATGCGGTCATGCAGAGGCTGTCCGGGTGCAAAAATTTTCAGGTTTGACACATTGCGAATAAGATCGCCCTGGCTGTCTATTACAATAACCGACCGCTCTCCCCTCTCCACTGCCTCAAGGTCTTTGGCAATCAGATACTGCAATGTTTGGGTTTTGCCATGGCCGGAACCGGCAACGATGTGATGATGTTCAAATCGCGCATCATTGTGA
>JAAENI010000823.1 GCA_024224595.1 Hyphomicrobiales bacterium | reverse complement strand
CCCTGCACGCTGGCAAAGTTCACCGTACCACCTGCAAACCAGGGTCGTTTCATCTTCTGGAAAACCGCCTTGCGAATAAGCAGTGCACCGATGCCGGTAGGGTAACCAAACATCTTGTAGAAAGAAATGGCTACAAACTCGGGTTTAACCACACCCAAATCAAGGCTACTGGTTGGTACATACGCCGCCGCATCCAGCAACACATCCAAACCTTTGCTATGTGCTTGTTCAATCAAATCCAGTGGATGCTTTACGCCGGAATAGTTGGACTGTGCCGGGAAAGCAAACAGATTGTTTTGATCCATATCCACCGAATTTAGAATGTCATCTAGTTTTATCCGATCTATGCGCAAATCCGGCTTCGTTAATGGCACATACGTTACCTGAGCCCCTTTGACCTTCGCAAATTCACGGATGCCATTGACGGAGTTGTGATTGTCGAAGGTGAGAATGTAATGACCGGTGGGTGTAAACGGATATGCTTCCCCAACCAGCTTTAATGCACCGCTGGCATTTGCCGTGAAGATAGCAATATATTCATCCGGTGATGCGTTGAAGTAACGCAGCACATATTTGCGGGCACCCTCAACCAGATCTGTCATTGCCAGGGAAGTTGGATTTGCTGAGTGGGGATTGCCGAGCACGCTTGCACATAGCAAATCCATATGTTCACTCAGTTGCGATTTGCTGTACAGTCCGCCACCAGTCTACTCGAGGTCGATTTGTCCATTGTCATCAATCCGGTTGTATTGGTCCCCCCGCCACGCATCTAATCACACAATTTGATTAACCGATGGACAGCCTTCAACAAAAGCCGAATATCTAT
>JAAENI010000822.1 GCA_024224595.1 Hyphomicrobiales bacterium | reverse complement strand
GTTATCATGTTGTTTGGATAACAAAGTATAGATTTAAAGTGTTAAAAGGTGCAGTTCAGCAGCGTGTTCGTGAAATCATCCGGCAGGTTTGCAATGAAAATGATGTGGAGATCATCAGTGGTGTCCTGTCGGGCGATCATGTGCATATGTTCGTCTCGATACCACCAAAGCTGTCAGTCAGTGATTTCATGCGCAAGGTAAAAGGTCGCTCATCACATAAGGTACAGTTGGAATTTCCAGCGCTCAAAAAACGCTACTGGGGTCGTCATTTTTGGGGCAGGGGTTATTTTTCCACCACAAGTGGTGCCATAACCGATGACGTGATACTTTAGTATCTGGAAAATCACATTGATAATCCTACCGACGCCAGTCGGTAGTGGTTTAGTTTCACAGAGGTGTTGCACTTCAAATTCGAATCCACAACTTAAAAAAATCGCAAATCAGTCGATTTGGATAGACTTCTCAAATTTAAAGTGATCTTGTGGGTGAGCCTTGGTATTTATGCTATTTTATCGAATGATTGCATGTATAGTCGTAGTCTCTCAAATTAAGGTTGAATGCATGATACAGCTTGTTAACATGGGTGATCACTAGGGGCCAAATGATGAAAAGGTCAATTACTGCAACTTTTGAAATTGTAACCCCAATGTTCTTGGGTGGTGCAGACCAGCAAGTCAACCGAATACGGGAAACAAGCATTAAAGGGGCGCTGACCTTTTGGTGGCGGGCGCTGAACTACGCCGGTTTTGTGAAGAAAGCGAAAGGAAACAAAGTCGCGGCACTGAACAAAATGCAGGAAAAGGAGCAAGAGCTTTTCGGTGGACCAAAAGGGCAGGGTATATTTTTGTTGAAGATAATCAGGCAACCGGAGGGAAGTGGACGTCGTAAGGGTGATAGATTATTTGAGGCTGGCAGCCAGATTGTTGGACCCGGAGCCCGTTATATGGGGTATGGGTTGATGGGTGCAATAGGAGACAGTGCAGGAGTTTTGGAACGTCCTTGCATTGTAAATGGCAAATTCGAAGTGCGTTTGATTTATAAGCAGTCTCGAATTGTTCAAATGAATGGAATAATCCAAGCTCTCAAACTATTTGGTCTCCTCGGCGGGTTGGGTTCGCGGGTTCGACGTGGATGGGGTTCTGTTGCACTGGTTAATTTGACTAATTCTGTGTCTGAAAATTCAACGAGTTGGCGTGCTTCAAAGTGCAAGACAGAATTTTCTGAACAATTACGCGATGTTTTTTCCGATCCGGAATTTGGTGTCGAATTGACGCAAAGCGGAGTAGATTGGCCAGTGACTGCCTTTGCAGCTCAGAGTCGATGTTTTGTTACTGTTTCTGAAAAACCCAATGCGTTGAAAACGCTAAATGAGATTGGAGAAAGATTTCAGTTTTATCGAGCTTGGGGGTATTCAGCCAACGGGACTAGAGAGCCCAAGGTGAACAATATGCAGAGTCTCAAGAATTTCGAAGACGATCATCATTGGTTCAAGAAACCAGAGTTTCAAGGTGAAAATCCTGAATTTGTACCAGAACGTACAGCGTTTGGATTACCCCACAACTATGATGTAAATACGGGCGTTTCAGGCGATGGTGACATCGACCGCCGGGCTAGCCCATTGATGTTTCACATACATCGGACTAACGAGATTACATTCGCAGTTCTTTTGCTCATGCCAAATCAATTTCTCCCCACCAATAAAGTTCGTGCTGCGGGAACGAGCAAAACCTATAATTTCCACCGAGACGGTCTTCCAGTTTTAGAAAATTTTCTTACTGGCAGTGTTGTTCGTCGGCGAATTTCAGATGCATCCGACAAAAAAGGATCGGTACATAAAACCCTTACACAAATTTTCCCTCCGGAGGTTTCCACGTGACCACACCTCCGGCAAAACTCCTGCATTTTACACTTGGCCCGGTGCAGGGGTTTATTGCTGATGCACGGCGGGTGCGTGATCTTTGGGCGGGGTCGTTTTTGTTGTCGTGGCTATCCGGTCAGGGAATGGTGGCTCTGGTGGAAGCGGGAAAAAAGACAGGCAGAAAAGCCGATGATATAATCATTTTTCCAAGCGTTTCGCATGACAGGTTATTTACAGCAATTCAGGAACTCCGAAATGGCGACCAGCCTGAATATTCACCCTATGTTGGTTCACTACCCAATCGATTTAAAGCAGATGTAACCGATATTTCCGGCAATCCCGCGCAAATATGTGAACAGGCAATCGCCGATAGCTGGGGAAGGCTTGCCGACAGCGTTTGGGATCACTTTCTTGAAAAAGAAGTGGCTGTACTTGGCAAGGGCAAGAAGATAGCCGTCCGTGCAATCTGGGATCGGCAGGTGGGCAATTTCTGGGATATAAATTGGGTAACAGGCGATGATCCGCAGGACGGTTCTGACGCCCAGTGGTTGGATAAACGCAAAAACTGGCGCAGCCATTTCCCGCTTGATGATCAAGGCAAAGCACAGGTCGAGGAGGGTGATTTATGTCGATTGATGGGATGTTATCAGGAACTTTCCGGCCATCCTCGCATTGGCGGCAAAGAAAGTCAGCAAAAATTCTGGGATCTGCTGCGGGAACAGGAATATTTGCATGTGCCGAGCGGAAAAAAACGCCGTTTGAGTAATCTCAATATCGGTGATGACGAACGCCTTTGTGCCATCGCGTTGATCAAGCGGCTATTCCCGCTAATTGCCAAAGATGTAATTGGCTGGCAGCCAGGTGGCGAAAATCTAAACATCATCAACTGGCCCTCGGTTAGTTACATTGCATCGGTGCCCTGGTTGAAAGTAATCGACAAGCAAGGAATTGATGGGGCAGTTCTATCTGAGGCTGCTGACGGACAAAAACTCAAAAGTTACAAGGGTGAAACTGAAACACGACTGTTCGGCCTGCCACCAGCTAGTCTGTATGATCTCGATGGGCACCTTTTTCACGAGGATGGCGTTCGTTTGTGGGTCAAGGAGAATCTGAAAAGCAAAACCGATGATCAGCGAAATGCAGCACTTGATGCCCTTCTGTCCGCGCTTAAGGGAATACGGAAAGAAACAGGCAAACCGGCGAGTGAATTTTATGCGATATTACAAATGGATGGTGACCAGATCGGCAAGTTGCTGCGCGATTTCCCTAACACGGTAAAGGATGGACTGGCCCTTTTCACGGCCATGGTTACAGAATATTTTGATCCAGTAAATTCAGAAAAAAATCCAGGAAACGGTGTATTGATTTATGCCGGTGGCGATGATGTCCTGGCCCTGTTGCCACTGGATAGTGCGATTGAAGCGGCAGTTGCGCTGCAACAGAAGTATGGTGAAGCCTTTAAAAAAGCGGTGCCTGGAAATTTGGATAAGAAAGGTGCAAACCCGGTAAACTTCACCATGTCTGCCTCGATTATCTTTGCGCAATACAAAATACCGCTATCAGCGGTGTTGAAAAAATCACACTCCTGCCTGGATAAGATCGCCAAGGAAGAGAACGGCCGAAACAGCCTTGCAATCGCGGTGATGAAGCCGGGCGGTATTGCTTTTGATTGGGTTTCCTGCTGGAATACCAAAGAGGACGTGCCGATTTCAGCATTGAACGAGATCGCCAAGGATCGCTCTGACTTTTCTTCCAGCTTTTTCTACAATATCCGCGAGCGCTACGCACCATTGTTTGCTGATCAGCGCATGCGGAAAGATCACGCCGGACAGGATCGTGTTGCAAGTGCCGAGTTTGCCGATCCGAAATTCATGGAATCGGTGCTGGCGGCGGAATACAAAAAGCAGCCGGGAAACAGCAAATTGAGTTTTGAGGATGCAAAGAAAGCGACAGCTCCATTACGGGCAATCGGGCAACCGCTCCGCCGTGCTGAAATTCCACTTGGCGAGTGGGAAATCAACAAAGCCGATCAATACAATTTTGATGGCGCACTGGTGGCAAGGTTCATGTCGATGGAAGGCTGTTGGCATTTGCCGTTGAACACCAGAACGGATAGTGAAAATGATTAATCTCCAAATCAGCGCTATTGACACTTTGATGTTTCGTGATGGACGTCCGTTTAATCAGGCCGATGCCGGGGCCAGCGAAGCGGTAAGTGTCTTTCCGCCTTATCCACCAACCGTTGTTGGCGCAATCAGAGCGGCCTTGTGGAGGCAACTTGGTAATTGGGATAAGAAAATTTTGGGCAACGGCACCAACTGGCAGGCAACTGAAAGCGTGCTCGGCGACCTCTGTTTTGGTGCGCCGCAATTGCTGTGCGATGGTGTGCCTGTCTTTCCCGTGCCCTTACATATTGTCGAAGGAAACAGTGGCAATGGAAATTCAGAATTAACCTGGTTATCGCCCGGCATTACACATAAGTGTGATCTGGGGGAAGTCAGGTTGCCGGAACCGGTTGATGCCAATCTGGCAGGCATTAAAACCATCGAAGACCGGTGGCTGACAGCGGTGGGAATGCAAGAGGTTCTGGATGGCAGATTGCCAGATCGCAAGCTTGTCAAAAAAGATATTTATAGCTCAGTCGACGGATGCCACATGGTCAAGCGGGAATGCCTTTGGCAAGGTGAATCGCGGGTTGGCATAGGTATTAACCCCGACACCCGTACAACTGAAAACGCACAACTCTATATGGCCAACCATGCCCGTATGCAGGATGGCGTCTGTTTGCAAGTTCAGATGGACGGTTATAAGAGAGATTTTCGCCATACGATACAACCGTTGGCTGGCGAGCACCGGATGGCGGATATAACGGTCAGCGGGATAGGCAGCTCGCAACGCCCTGCAATTTCAAAGACCCTGGACGAAGGACGTTATCTTGTAATCTGCCTGTCGCCATTGGTGATTGACAGAATGCCGAAATCTGGTGGAAACATCGATGGTCTCCCAGGTAAAGTAACTAGTGCCTGCCTTGGCAAGCCTGTGGTGTTTGGTGGGTGGAACTCTACCGAAAAACCCTGTGGTCCTATTCCATTGCGGCAGTGCATTCCAGCTGGTTCGGTGTGGTTCATGCAGGGTGATGAAAATATCAATGCTTCAGCGATACCCACACGTATCGGCAAGGCGACACAATGGGGTTTTGGGCAGGTTCTAATTGGTAAATGGCAGGAAAGGTATAACGGATGAGCAACAAAAGTATGATAATCTCTTTGATGGCTGAAACCCATATTCATGCAGGTGTTGGCCAGTCTACCGGCGCGCTGGATCTGCCGGTAGCACGCGAGCGGACGACTGATTATCCGTTTATACCGGGCTCCGGCGTCAAAGGCGCCATGCGGGTGTGGGCGAAAGAAAGAGCAGCCGGGTTGGATATCGATGATCTGTTTGGAAAGGAAGGCCAGGCGGAAAAGGACGAGGGTGGTAGTGGTTTTGCCGGTAATCTGTTGTGCTCTGATGCAAGGCTGTTGTTATTGCCGGTGCGCTGCCTTTCTGATGCCTACAAATGGGTAACTTGCCCAGCGATATTGAAAAGGTTTCAGCGCGATTGTAAACGGGCGCTGGAAAAGCCATTACATTTTTCAATGCAGCAGGCAAATCAGCAGGAATATTTTGGGCACGGCAATACCGGAGGCTGGATTGGGCTTGAAGAGCGTGAGGTACGGTGCGCAGGTAGTGTTGATCCTTCGATTCTTGGCGGACTGCAAAATGTATTGGGAGAAGATCAAAGCAGTGATCTTGAAAAACGCCTTGTTATTATTTCTGACACGGATTTTTCCTGGTTTGCCCGCTATGCTCTGCCGGTAATGGCGCGTAATGTGCTCAAGCCGGATACCAAGGAAAGTGAAAACCTATGGTATGAAGAGACGCTTGCCCCTGACACCATTATGTATTTGCTGCTCGGCGAGCGTAAGGAAGAAAGGGTTAACAGCATCGCCGGCGCCATCAATCCAACCAATAAGGCCCGCTATATCCAGATGGGCGGTAACGAGACGATCGGTCAGGGCTGGTTTGAAATGCGTGAAGTAGGGGGGAATTGAAAATGGTGGAAACAGCAAAACAAAAAAGGAGGAGAGAAAAAAGAGAGGCCAACGAGAAAAAACGACTGGAACTCGCAAACAAAAAGCGGGTAGAAGACGAAAAGCTTGATGCAAAAATCATGGAAATGCGACAGGAGAATGAAAAAATAATTTCTGGAATGATTGATGCTGACTCCGAAAAAGAAACCAAATCCCGACACGAAGAAGCCACATCCAGAAATGCTCACAAGTCCCTTGCGCAGATACGGGCGCATCATGCGCTGGGGGCAATTCAGCTGATTGCCGGTAAATCCCACTCGTGGGAGAGCAATTACCTTGCCTACGTCAAGGCCCTTCCTGCCACCATTATTATGTCAGGGCTTGGACAGGCGCTGGCCACGGAAAAGGCCCAGGGCAACAAACCGCCGGGTAAGGAAAATGATGTCAGCAAGGGGCACAGCAAGCTTTACATTCACGTGGGTGACTGGCTGTTGAAAGGCTGGAAGACCGGCAATTATTCTGCCAATAGAGATTTGCTGGAAGCCATTGTCAATGATAGCGAGGCTGAGTATGTCCGCGCTCAGGCGGAAGCGATGGAATATCTTGAATGGTTGAAAAAATTCGCTGTCGCCTATCTTGTTGACAAGAATGACATGACAGACCATTCAGGAGATGGCGCATAATGGCGTACACCAGCATTCCCTTGCCAGGCAGACACGCCAGCTTCACTTTTGCATCAGGTAACCAGGGGCTTTATTTCAACAAGTTTTTCAACCAGTGGACCCGGGATTTTTCAGAAACCAACAGCAATGTTACAGGTTTACTTAATGGCAAGACGTCATGGATCATGTCGCATGTTCATCAAGAGATATTGGCTGACTGTCAGTACCCGGATGACAAACCGGCGCATAACATGGATAAAGCTGCGGGTGATCATGATGCACTTGCCAGCGCCACGGGCCGAACCGCCGAACTGGCGACTTTACTTGACGGTAATGCTTGCACTTATGTCACCGTCGGCCCGTTCATCACCGGCATGGGATTGTCGCACCCGGTTGAAAACGGCTTCTTGTGGCATCATACGCTTGGCGTGCCTTATCTGCCGGGGTCATCAATCAAGGGCATGATCCGTGCCTGGCTGCGCGACTGGTGCGGGATTGAAAAAGGTGAGGATGGATATGATGAACATATTGATGAAGTGGCCCAGCTGTTTGGCGGTCCTGTTTATGAATCATATATTGATGAAAATGGCAAAGAGAAGCAAAAGGAAATCAGGTCCGCCGGTGTTGGCAACATCATTGTTTTTGATGCGCTGCCCGTTGAACCGGTAAAATTATATGCTGAGGTGATTACCCCGCATGATGGTGGTTGGCGGATCACCGACAAACGGGAAGAAAATCCGCCCGCCGACTGGATCAGCCCGGTTCCCATTCCTTTTCTGGTGGTGAGCGAAGGGGCCAAGTTTCAGTTTGCTATTGCCCCCCGCAACGGGGCAAATGAGGGTGATCTCGAAAACGCCTGGAAATATCTTGGCGAAGCACTGGAGTGGATTGGAGCGGGTGCAAAAACTGCGGTGGGATTTGGGCGGTTTGAGAATGAAACAATTGTTGAGCAGAAAGAAAGAGACAAAAAAAGGGAATTTATGAAAAACCTTGAAGCTGGCAACAAGGTATTACACAAAGGTACTAAACTGGTTGTGCAGGATATAATTGAAGAAGATGGTACCGTTTACGTGCAATTAAAACGCACGGCCGATGACAATATAAAACCGAATGGCAGTTATCGTCGAAAGAAGCCTGAAGACCTGGAACCGTATACTGGATAGCTTCCATGGCTAAATATTTCGTCACCCGTCACAAGGGCGCTGTTGAATGGGCGCGGGCACAGGGCATTGAGGCACGCCATCTTGAGCACCTTGATGTGGACATTATAAAAAAAGGCGATCATGTGCTGGGAACCCTGCCGGTGTCCGTTGCATCAGAAATTTGCTCGAAAGGCGCACAGTATTTTCACCTGACTCTCAACCTGCCACCCCAAATGCGCGGCAAGGAATTGTCAGTGGATGATATGGTAATCGCCGGAGCAAAACTTGCTGAATATGAAGTGAGAAAAAAGGGACAACCCCAATGATTCGAACGAAATTGCTACCCGCTTTTCTGATTCTGGCGACAATTTCCATTGGCGCTGCAATCGGCAATTTTGGCTCTTCCATTGGTGTGGTTGTGCAAAATATTCTTGAACTTGGTCTGGGCAAGCCGGTAACCAGCGCTACGGCTGACTGGAAGATGGATGCGGTGCTTTGGAGTACTGCAATCTGGTTGCTGGTAGCTGGAGCGTTGCTATGGCTGGTTTCGACATTCAGAGCCAAGTTTTTTCCGCTTCGGGCCCATTTGCGCAGGAATGCGACCGGTAATGATCGTAAGGTTGTCATATTGGGCCTTTCTCATGGGGAGATTGTCACCTCCGCCGATGGTCAATATGACATTAAAGCCTACCCTTTCCTTGAAGAGTTGACTAACGCGGGATTTGAAAAAGCTTCCCGGCCTGTTCGAGATATGATTGACAGCGGGCTTCTGAGCATCAACCCAGGCACAGGGCGGCCTGAACGCTCTGCAGGTAGCCATACTTGGGTGCAGAACCTGCGTGCTATTCGCGATCATTTGTTTTCAGACAAGCTGTCCATTGTGGTTGTATGTCCTTCGAGCGAAACCATTGGACAGGCAGAACTATTCAAAGAGTTTTTGGAGAAAATGATCGCCTCCACGGGCAAGGACTGGGTTTCGGTTTTGATAAACAAATCGGCACCAAGTTATAATGATTTTGAAGCCCTGCGGGATGCGCTGGAACATGCACGCATTATGGCCATAGAAACAGGCAAGCGGCAAAATATTGACATCACTGACAAGGATATCTGTATTGACGCAACCGCTGGAACGGTAACTTTTTCCGTTGCCGTGGGTATCGTGACGCTCAATCATGATATGCAGTACAGCTATGTAACCACTTATGAGAGTGGCGAGAACCCGAGTGGTGGTGAAGTCCGTTATTACGATACTCAAGTGGATTTTGCCACCTTCATTCCGGAAAATTGAGCATTGCGAATTAACGTCAATTCGGGATAAGAACGCACTTCATTTCTAGTTGCGACTTATGTTCTGTTGCCCCTGGACTTTGGTCATATGGGTCAATATCTTCGCAATTTGGTATAGCAGAATACCCTTATGATGATCATGTAATCAGGAGCAAAAAGCGACCGGCGCTGGCGCGCCGCCCCGCGGAGGCCGGGCGTAATTCCGAATAGCCGTGAGCGAAAAAAATTCGAACAGAATCAAAATAAAGGGGTTCTGCCATATTATCCAGAATCGGGTTAATTATACCGCAAACTGGCTCCCAGTCTGCTGTGCCGGGTGAAGAGTGGTTTGCGTGAATAAACATCCGTTCAGTGGATTGTTTGATACTCCGAGTGCCTGCAAGCCTGGGGTAAGGCTGGGCAAAGGTGCGGCAGTAGCAATGAGATCAATTTATGAACCCATGACGCCCGAAGAAGTATCTCGTTTCTATCCCTGCCGTGCAGGGGATACCAGATCAATGAAACGCGGGCACCCGTTATGTGTCGGCTGAGTTTCTATCCCTGCCGTGCAGGG
>JAAENI010000821.1 GCA_024224595.1 Hyphomicrobiales bacterium | reverse complement strand
TGAGCGATCATCGATGTGCGCTCGTAAGGGCCAGGAGGGCAACGGAACGGATTGGGCGGGGGAACCATAACAAAAGTACCGCCTTCGCGCATGCTGGCAATGCGATGCTTGATGATTTGAACCTGTGTGCCGGATTTCCAGCCATGAGGCATTTTCGTCTGGGCTTCAACCGAATAGCCCGGTACGCTGTCATATTTCATGTCGATGCCCGGTGAAATCACAAGCTTGTCATAGGAAATAGACGCACCAGATGCGAGGGTGACTGTTTTGTTGGAACTATCCACAGAGGCTGCCCAGTCGTGAACAACGTTTATTCCGTGATTATTGGCAAGAGCATCGTAACCATGACCAATTGAGTCATATTCACGGAAACCACCAAGATAGAGATTTGAGAAAAAACAGGTGTAATAGCGTTTGGTCGGTTCAATCAGGATGACTTCAACAGCCCCCTTTGAATCTTTTGCAATATATCTTGCAGCAGTAGCGCCGCCTGCGCCGCCTCCAATGACTACCACTTTTGGTTTTGCACCATGCGATGCGGCACCGGTAATATTTGGCATTGATAATGCACCAGCAGCCACGGTTGAGCCCAGCAGAGTGCTGAATTGCCGTCTGTTAAATTTAGTCATAATTGTTCCTTCCG
>JAAENI010000820.1 GCA_024224595.1 Hyphomicrobiales bacterium | reverse complement strand
TAAATTGCCCACTATCGGCGAATATTCTCTTGCAAAGGGCACCACCCTGAGCTGCGAAAATATCCGTAATATTGATCAATTTATGCAAAATCAACCCCTCTTGTGTATTCTTGAACAGACTCTAAGGCAATGTTCTGGAAAAGGGAGTAGTTTTGGTTCCCGGATCCAAAATGGCTTATTGTCACAGGTATGGGAATTCGACACGCAGAACAAGCGGTTGCTGAGATGATTCTAACTCTGTGATGGTGTTGCCCCCAAAAGGTATCCTGATTTGTTGTTTCTTGTTAATCATCAGGACACATAGTTTATCACAGCATCTCAAAATTCAATTCATACCGAATCTAAATCGACGAACCATGGCGATATTGATGCTAGAAGGGGTCGGCCACCTGTCTATCGTATATACGGTAGAAATTGTTTCAATGCTGTAGTGAAGTAGCGCCGCAAAAATGGTGAAAACTGTAAATTTGGCGGCTGGATTTGCTTGAGTTCTCAAATGAGGTCTGTTGAACAGAAAAATCAATGCATTGAGGGTTGACGGATATCACAGAACCGACTATCTAACGCTTATTCACAGCCAATGTGACCCGTATTACCTTTTGGTGACCATCAAGGTCCTTGAAGAACACCGGTCAAACAGGGTTGTATAAACAAAACAAAATGATTTATGCACGACCATTCGTGGTCCTCTGTTTTATGGTTCCCACCACAAGATATGATTTGTGGCAGTGGAGCCTTTCACGCATGGGCAGTGATGTCTCCTCAATATGTGAGGTGTGTTGGTGCCGGGTTGTTAGTTGGGCAGTTTGCCCGTGAACGAATTGAAAGAGGTTAGGTTTAATGCCAACCATTAATCAACTGGTACGCAAGCCCCGCAAGGGCGTAGTCAAGCGCAATAAAGTTCCGGCTATGGAAGCGTGCCCGCAAAAACGCGGTGTATGTACTCGTGTTTATACAACAACACCAAAGAAACCGAATTCGGCTCTGCGTAAAGTTGCCAAAATTCGTTTGACTAATGGTTTTGAAGTCATTGGTTATATCCCGGGTGTAGGGCACAACCTGCAAGAGCACTCTGTGGTGATGATCCGTGGCGGACGTGTCAAGGATTTGCCCGGTGTTCGTTACCATGTTATTCGCGGCGTTTTGGATACCCAGGGCGTCAAGGACCGTAAACAACGTCGTTCAAAATACGGCGCCAAGCGCCCGAAATAATTGGCATTTAAGGAGTGAATTTAGATGTCTCGTCGCCATCGCGCAGAAAAACGTGAAGTCAATCCTGATCCCAAATTTGGTGATCTTGTTGTCACCAAATTCATGAATTCCGTCATGCTTGACGGCAAAAAATCCATTGCAGAGCGCATCGTGTATGGCGCTCTGGATATTGTTGAAGAAAAAGGCAGGCAAAACCCGGTGGAAATGTTTCATCAGGCTCTTGAAAATGTTGCGCCGTCGGTTGAGGTTCGCTCTCGCCGTGTTGGTGGCGCAACTTATCAGGTTCCGGTTGAGGTTCGTAATGAACGCAAACAGGCACTGGCTATTCGTTGGCTCATCGCAGCTGCTCGCAAACGCAATGAAACAACAATGGTTGGCCGCCTTTCGGGTGAATTGCTCGATGCTGCAAATAATCGTGGCGCGGCTGTTAAGAAACGTGAAGATACCCATAAAATGGCAGATGCAAACAAAGCATTCTCTCATTATCGCTGGTAATAATTATTGATGGAATATGTGGCGTAATTAACGTCACTGTTTAAGGTTGGACAAGAGCATGGCTCGCGAATTCGCAATTGAGGACTATCGT
>JAAENI010000819.1 GCA_024224595.1 Hyphomicrobiales bacterium | reverse complement strand
CTCTGACCCCGGAATTTCCCAGAGTGGGCTCCGGTTGATTCTGGCACTTGACTCTGACCCCTGAATTTCATTGGTGTGTGGTTCGCTCACATTTAGCCAATGACAAACTCACCAATGACAAAAGTCTTGTCAGTTGTGGTATTCTTCTCACAAACTAACCATAATGGTTATGTATTGTGAGTAGGTGTTAACGCCACTCTAAACCCGCAGTTATTTGCCGCATATTAAAACAATCCGGTTTTTTTCACACTTAAAAAGTCAGATGTAATAACTCCGATTGAGAGCTTTTGTTCGTTTCTGAATAACAAAAAAAAGAAGCGCAGAATAACTGTAGACGGTATAAAGAGAAGTGTCGTTGAGAAAAGGTATGACGCCATCAAGATTTGACCGTCATGGTTGACGCCATACCCCAAACCCGTGCCTAAGCACGACCCTCAAAGTGTTACACACCTGAGGAATAAATTCAGCCCTCATCGACCTTTTTGTCGATGCAAAGCACAGCTCGCATGTATTCCTGTTGCCGTTGCCAGGCGCAAGTCATTATCTGTTCCAGGTGTGATCGTGGTCATCGATATTGCGCTGATGGGTGTGCTGCCGACGCCCGATCAGCCTCACTTAGGCGGGCCAGTAAAAAGTATCAATCCACACGTGCCGGGCGATTCAGTAATGCTGCCCGGCAAAAGCGTTACCGAGATCGACAAAAGCAAATAGTAACGCATCAGGGTTCCCAACTCGTGACATCTCATGATGTACTGACAGCGAAGCCTCACTGGCCTGAAAAAGCCCAAAAACCGGATCAAAACACTGGCTTTTTGTGTTGTCACCACTGCGGTGCGCTATGTGACCCGTTTTTGCGCCAGGATTATTTGCATCAAAGCCGGTTGTTACGTTCATTCCGGCGACAATCCCCTTTTCGGAGCGGCAATGGCAATAGATAAAGAAACAGAAAGCAAGATACTGCGTTACCATTTTGTAGAAAAGTGGCGGGTGGGTACTATTGCGACCCAACTGGGCATTCATCATTCCGTGGTTGATCGCGTATTGTCACAAGCCGGGCTGCCAAAGATTGAACGATCACCTCGTGCCTGCATGATTGACCCGTATCTTCCTTTTATTGTTAAAACCCTGGAGACATTCCCAACGCTGACAGCCGCACGCCTGTATGAAATGGCACAACAGCGCGGGTACCCTGGCGGGCCCAGTCAGTTCCGCCAACGCATCAGTCAACTGCGCCCGCGTAAGCGGCCGGAAGCGTATTTACGTTTAAAAACCTTGCCCGGTGAAGAGTCCCAGGTTGATTGGGGACACTTTGGTCATGTTGAGATCGGCAAAGCCAGGCGGCCATTAATGGCTTTTGTGATGGTATTGAGTTGGTCACGT
>JAAENI010000818.1 GCA_024224595.1 Hyphomicrobiales bacterium | reverse complement strand
TACCACGCCATCAAATCATACGCTTTGCAAAAACTCGCCCGACGCAATAGCGAGTCCATTTTCTGGAATTTTTCCGGTTCCACAATGATCCATATCCTGATCATCCTGGGTCTGGGGTTTTATATATCCCTTCCCGCACCGTCACCGTCAGCACCAAAACACACCATTTCGATCAACCTTAGGACTGTTTCGGAACTGAGTGCTGAAACACAAATAGGTGAAGGCAAGCAAATGGAAAAGGAGGCCAGCCAACCGGCCGAAAGAAAGCAAAAACAGATCATCCATACCGACGAAGGAACTACCCCGTTTGACAGTGGCGCATTTTTAATTGCCCAACAGCACCTGATGCAGGAAATAAAGGAAAACAACGTCGCAATTGAGGAGACCGAACGCATCGGATTCCTGGGCGTTTACGATGTACATCCCGCTTACCGGCAATATCAACAATACTGGCAGAATTATGTCAGTGAATTCGGCACTGAAAACTATCCAAGGGGTCTGCTGGACAAAGGTTTAAGCGGTACGCTGGAACTTGATATTGCCATTGATAAAAACGGTGTCGTTCGAAGTACGGACATACATCGCTCTTCAGGAAACCATGAAATTGACAATGCAGCCATCGAAATTGCCATGCTGGCAAGTCCCTATGACCCCCTTCCCGTCGACATGGCGAAAGACATCGACGTTCTGCACATCATTCGAACCTGGGATTTCAACAATAATACCCTGACCAGTAGAGCAAAAGAATAAACCGGGCGCTCTGCGATACATTCAAAATTGAAGTACTTTTCCGTGTCATCAGGTGCTAACCCGCCAAACTGGCGCAGGCTATACGTTAAAATGTACTCGCGGTTTAT
>JAAENI010000817.1 GCA_024224595.1 Hyphomicrobiales bacterium | reverse complement strand
GCAAAGAGGCCAAACTGCATATTGCCGATATCGGCACCGGCAGCGGCGCAGTCATTATCGCTCTGTTGAGTGAACTGCCTAATGCCACCGGTGTTGCTGTTGATATTTCCCCTTCTGCATTGGTGGTGGCGCAGACCAATGCACAAAAACACCGGCTGGAGCAGCGGATATCGTTTCTGCCCGGTAGTTATTGCCATCCGCTGACCCGTGAAGGTGTGGCTGGCAAATTCGATGTGATCGTGTCCAATCCGCCCTATATCAGATCAGCGGAAATTGGTGAACTTATGCCTGAGGTCGAAAAGCACGACCCGCTGACAGCGCTTGATGGCGGAGTCGATGGTCTTGATGCTTATCGTCAATTGCTTGGTGGTTCGGCCAACCATTTGCATGCATCCGGATCGGTGTTTTTCGAGATTGGGCATGATCAGGCAGACGATGTCAGAAAAATCGCCACGGTGCATGGATGGCAAAATGCCAAAATAATGCGGGATTTGCAGGGAAATGACCGTGTTTTTTACGCCGAGCACTGAATTTTAACAATATATTGTGAAATTGACGGTGAAGCTGGGCAATTATGTATAAAAAGGGCTTGGAATCTCCCTTCGAAGTGTCTAAGTTCGATGGTACCGGGGCAAATGACGGTATTCCAATCACATATCAAGGCAACAGGTTCTCTACGCTCAACGAAGCAATTGGTTGTTCTTAAAATGTGATGAAAGTACCAACAGGATCTAGTGTCATTGATTGAGAATTATGACAGGTTAGGGCATCCGGTTGCTTAAAAAG
>JAAENI010000816.1 GCA_024224595.1 Hyphomicrobiales bacterium | reverse complement strand
CGATCTGGACATTAATTTCAGCTATGGACCTGAACTGCCTGTGCTGCGCAATGTTTCTTTGTACGGTAAATCAGGTGAGAAAATCGGATTAGTTGGGCCTTCAGGAGGTGGAAAATCTACAATATTCAAATTGCTGCTGGCGCTTTATCAACCGAGCTCAGGTAAGATCAAAATTGACGGACAAAACATCTTTGAAGCGACACCAGACAGTGTGCGTGGTGTGATATCTTATGTGGGTCAGGAAGCGACCGTATATACCGGCTCAGTGTTGGAGAATATAGGCTTTGGTAAATTGGGAGCCACAAGGGAAGAGATAGCCGAAGCAGCAAAACTCGCCAATGCGCACGAATTCATTTCTGGGATGGAAAACGGCTACGAGACATTGGTCGGCGAAAACGGTGCCCAGCTTTCCGGTGGCCAACGTCAACGCATCGCGATCGCGCGGGCTTTTCTCAAGGATGCACCGATTGTTTTGCTTGATGAAGCAACTTCTTCGCTGGACACTGAATCAGAGCAGGCTATTCAGGCAGCACTTGACAATCTGGTGGAGGGCAAAACCACGTTCATCATCGCCCATCGCCTGTAAAAAGAAAAAAAATGCAATCGCATTTATGTTGTGTCGAATGGATCTATTGTCGAGCAGGGATCGCATGAAAATCTGAT
>JAAENI010000815.1 GCA_024224595.1 Hyphomicrobiales bacterium | reverse complement strand
CCATGGGCCGCTGGGCGACGGTTGAGGAAATTGCAGAATCTATATTGTTTTTGGCATCTGACCGGTCATCATTCATCACCGGCCATGCACTGGTCATTGACGGTGGCGAGTGTATTGCCTGACCGATCACCAAAGCGGACATCGGTTGAAGGTAATAGCTGAAGACAAAACCAATCAGCTTTTAAAGTCAGTTTCACTTGACGCATAGGTTTCAATTTCTGCCTGCTCATCTTCAGGAAGTTCATCCAACAATTCTGTTTCGGCATCCAAACATTCAGATGTATCGGCGGTATCACAGGTTTCCATCTCCTCCAATTCAGTCCGCGCTTTCATTTCCAAACGTTTTTTAACCTTATCCAAAAGGTTATCGTCGTTGGTCTTCAATAATTTGGATACTGATCTTTGCAAAAGCGGGTTAGGTTTGATTACACCGTCTGCAATCAGCTGGATGATATATTTTTTTGCATCGACTTCTCGGATGTGCAGCAAATTTTGCAGAGTCTGCGGCGTACATTCTCCGTGAAGAGAAGAAATATAGACAGCCCAGGACCGAGCCCGAGCCGGAACTGCCATAGCTGTTGGAATCGCTGCTGTAGCGGAGCTTAATGATAAGATTGGATTGGCAGGCAGAGAAAACACTGCAACCAAAGATTGGATAAAACTACGCCTGTTCATGCCCTTCATATAAGGAGTATCGTTCAATATACCAGCTTCGGATCACATTGAAACGCTCGAAAGCTGGGCGCTTACGGCTCATTGGCGACCTTCGCCGAGCGTCAGGTGTCAAGTGACAAGTTCTTTGAAGCGGCCATTCAGTCGGGGTAGCAGGGAAAAGGCTCTAATGGCAGGTATGCGGACTTTGTGCCGTTTTCGATATGGTCTATCATTCTGCCTGCGACATGCCTATCATCGAAGCTTTGTGCCATTTACTGCCTATCGACCCGCTATAGATTTCAATTCGCTCATTGTATATACTCCCTTCAAAGGAGGATTCAGATGAAACGGCGTTTAAGCGCCATATTTGCTGCCGATATGGTTGGCTACAGCCGACTGATGGAGGTCGATGAGATCGGCACTCTTCAGCGGCAGAAAGCTCATCGGGCTGAACTGATCAATCCCACACTCGAAGAATTTCACGGTCGCATCGTCAAGGAGATGGGCGATGGCATTCTGGTTGAGTTTATAAGTGTTGTTGAGGCTGTCCAATGTGCTGTCGTTATCCAACAGGGGATGGTTAATCGCGAAACAGATGTCACCGATGATCTGCGCATCAGTTACCGCATTGGTATCAATCTTGGTGATATCATCATCGAGGATGATGATATATTTGGCGATGGGGTAAACATTGCAGCTCGACTAGAGCAAAGGGCGGAACCTGGCGGTATTTGCATATCAGGAACTGCCTACGATCATCTCAAATCCAAGATTGAAGTTGGCTATGAATCACTTGGCGATGTCCAAGTTAAGAACATTAAGCGAGTTGTTCGCGCTTATAAAATTCTAACAGACCCTGATCAGGTAGGCGAGACTGTTGGAGAAAAACAGGCGTGGTTGGTAATTTCACGCCAGTTTGCAACTATCGCCGCTATACTCCTCATCGTTATCATTGGCAGTGGTGTTTGGTGGTGGTCACTTCAACCTGATATCGAACCGGCAGACCCAAAAAAGTTCGCCCACAAACTACCGGACAAGCCATCTGTTGCCATTCTTCCATTCGACAATTTGACCAGTGACCTGAATAACCAATACTTGGCGGACGGATTTGTAGAAACCTTAATTACGGAGATGTCCCAGCTTGCTGACCTATTTGTAATTGCGCGCAATTCAAGTTTTTCGTTTCGAGGAAAAAATGTGACGGTTAGTCAAATATCCGAATCACTGGGTGTCCGCTATGTCGTGGAGGGTAGCTTTCAGCGGCTTGGCAGACAATTGCGGATCAACGTGCAGTTAGTTGATGCTGTCACCGGATTTCATATTTGGTCCAAACGATATGATCGTCCTGAAGCCGATTTTTACAAACTGCAGGATGAATTAATTGGTGACCTTGTCATAATGATTGGTGGCCGTGCAGGAGGCGGCATTTTCGATGCGGAGCGACGGCGACTGGCAACGTTAGAGCCCGCTGATATTTCGGCGATTGAGTTGTGGGAGAAGACAGCACAGATACATTTCAAATATACGAAAGAAAGCAACAAAGAAACGGGAGTACTGTCTCGTGAACTGATTAAGAAAGCGCCAGAGTATTCTCGCGGTTATGTAGCTCTCGCTTGGCATCACCTGTTCAAAATCCTATTGGGTATTTCTGACAAACCTGCTGACGACCTTTTGAGTTGCACTGAACTAGCTGAAAAGGCGATACGTTTGGATGGTCAGGATTACATGGGTTACCTTGCCCATGCTTTTTGCAAGGGAACCGATGGGAAAGGTAAAGAGGCGAGTGTATCCATGCAACGAGCCTATGACCTCAACCCGGGGGATGTGGCGGTTCAGCAAGGTTATGCAATGAGGGTTTTGGTTCCAAAAGGAAAATATGCGGAAGCCATAAAGGTACTCGAACGAATACGGCGATTAAATCCGGTGCAAGAGAGTTTTGTTGATGGAATTTTAGGTTCAATATACCTCGCTGTTGGGGATTATCCCAATTCAATAAAATTTCTTGAGCATGAGAAAAACCAACTTCCAGGTTTCCGTAGTCTCTTGGCTGTCGCATTGCATTTTGCAAAACAAAAAGCTCAAGCAAAATTGGTTATCAAAGAAATACTCAAAGATAACCCCAATTATTCTGCCGAAGCTTTTTTGACAGGGACGGGTTTACTATCAAAAGCTGAAAACAATCGGTTTGCCAAGGCCTTGGTCGCTGCGGGATTGCCCGAGAAATAGCTTCCAAAACTTCCAGGCAAACCATCGATCGCTGTATTGTCATTCGTAAACATGTCGAACGATCAAGAGCAGGAATGAGTTGTCCGGAAGATCTGCAACAATTAAAGCAATGATGGAATCATCATCGTTGCGCGATCCAGTGTATCGTAAGATATTTGAAGATGAACTGCGCAAGGGCGGTCTGCCGGAAAAATAAATTCATAAGCGGAAACTATCGCTCCATGTCTCAGTCGGCCATTGCCTGCCTATATATCATTAGAAAATTATCCAAGTAGCGACATCCTCAATTTGGTAGAAGTGGGCTCCAAGCGCCATTTGGGTAATATTCACCTGTTAAATATCGAACGGTTGCTTCGGTTACTGTAACCCACGTCATTCGTATTCTTCCAACGATCGCTCCCCCCAAATATTAACAATTGATCGGATGTCGCTGCACGGCCAATCTTGAATAATCAAAAACGGTGCATCGTCTGCCCTGCCGCCGTTAGGTTCGAAGATGAAAAATTTTGTTCTTAAATACTTTTGAAACACCTGGGTTCGTGAACTCAAGGTTTGATCTGCAACAGACACATTGATGAGTACACACCCTGATATTTTGGCTGAACCTCGATCAGAACATCAGTCGTTTTTCTTCGGTAACAGTCTCAAACCCAGGTCCATCAGTTGATTGGACATCACTTCGCCGGGTGCGCCCATTTGCAGATCCTGGGCCTGCTGGTTCATCGGGAACATGGTAATTTCGCGCAGGTTTTTAGCGCCACATAATAACATCACGATGCGATCAACCCCGGCAGCCATGCCGCCATGGGGCGGTGCGCCATACTGGAATGCACGGTACATGCCGCCAAAGCGTCCTTCCAGAACGTCCTTGCGGTAACCGGCGCTTCCGACAGCCCTTTCCAGCACCCCCGTCTTGTGGCTACGGATGGCACCTCAGGCGATTTCAAAACCGTTACAAACCAGATCATATTGCGCCGCTTT
>JAAENI010000814.1 GCA_024224595.1 Hyphomicrobiales bacterium | reverse complement strand
CAAGCAAATGCCCAGTGATGATAAGTGTAGACGGGCGGATTATGTGGTTGAAACTGATACATTAGTCCATGCACGCACTCAGGTAGAAAAAATAGTGGCTGATATCAGAGCGGGACTTGCAAGTGCGTGAAATTGTACTGGATACTGAAACCACGGGATTTGATCCGCAGTCAGGCGACCGAATTGTCGAGATCGGAGCGATTGAACTGATGGGACATGTCCCAACCAGCAATGTTTTCCATGAGTATATCGATCCTGAACGCGAAATGCCCAAAGAAGCGTTTGAAGTACATGGTTTGGGCGATGAATTTCTGCGCGGCAAGCCCAAATTTGCGCAGATAGGGCAACGTTTTCTTGATTTCATTGGTGATGCCAAACTGGTCATTCACAATGCCGCGTTTGATATGAAATTTTTGAACGCAGAATTGAACTGGATGGGATTACCGACTCTGCCATTTAGCCGGGCAATCGACACGCTGGAAATAGCGCGCCGCAGGTTTCCCGGCTCACCTGCATCGCTTGACGCGTTATGCCGCCGCTTT
>JAAENI010000813.1 GCA_024224595.1 Hyphomicrobiales bacterium | reverse complement strand
TCCGGATTCAACGGTTCACCAGCGCTCGATGCAATGCGCAAATGTTCTGCCAGTGGCTTAGCTGCATCCGGGCCCTGGGCAATAATCATTCGATAGGCAGTCGGTGCTCCGGCAAAATTGGTAACACCCAGTTCCTGCACCAGTGCCGCCGTACTCTCAACCGTAAATGCCCCTTCATAAAAAGTTGTCTGGTGGCCCAACAATAACGGTCCGATCACGCCATAGTATAATCCATAGGCCCATCCAGGATCAGCGATGTTCCAGAATACATCATCAGTGCGCAAATCAAGACCGTATTTCATATACCCGGCAATCCCGGCCAGTCCGCGAACAGGAACTTTCAGGCATTTTGGCGGTCCGGTAGTGCCGGAAGTAGCCATCATCAGAAAGCCATCATCACCACTACGCATCACCGGCACAAACGTCTCGGATTGCTCCGAGATTCCGGCTGTGAAATCGATATCACCATCTTGTCCATCAATGCACATGACCGTGATTTGATTTGCTATACCATCAAGTTTTGACCGGTTGGCAGGATTTGTCACAACAATGCTGGCTTGCGATGTCGTCAGCCGATGTTCAATTGCTTTGGGTCCAAATGCGGTAAACAGCGGTTGATAGATGCCACCTGCCCGCAAGACTCCCAGGACCAAGGCGACAAGTTCCGGTATCCGTGGCAACAATCCTGCAACACGATCCCCGGGACGCACGCCGTGAGTAACCAGTAAATTAGCTACTTTCGCAGAAAGAACCTGCAATTCCTCGAATGTGTAGGTGTGGCCTTCGCCAGACTCGCTTCTCCATTCCAGGGCAACACGGTTTTGACCCACGTAGCGGTCACAACATTCAACGCAAACATTAACGCCAGTCGAGAAATCACCTCGCATACTATCGGTCAAAATAGTGACATCAAAATTATCATAGAAAGTCTGATATTCGGGACGTTTTGTCATATTAATTGGTTCCGGAAAACAGTATTATCCTGCAGAATTATGCCATTAAACACTGGTGATGCAAGTACTTGTGCAAATGAAGCATTGCGTACCTTGCGATCTGTCAGGCTGCCAGCAGGACAAGGAGAAAATGTTTGCGGCTGATACCGGCAAAAGGCTGGCGACAAAACTGGTACAAAGGAACCCGGTTGCGGTTGCCTCAGGCCTTTTTAATGTGTCAGTTGCAAAAACGTGTGTGGGATCAACAATATGTAAACCTATCAGGGCTCACGTCATTGTGGCGCAATCAAATTTGAAATTGATAATGTTTTCTGTCTAGCAGGCTGTCGGACTTGAGCAATTATTGAGAACAGAACTGGAATTGAGGTCGATATTTCGATCATTTGAGGCGAATATCGGGAATATTTAACGAAAATGAACGAAAAATCGGGCCAATATCCAGTTTTGTTAACAGTGATTGTGCAAGTCCG
>JAAENI010000812.1 GCA_024224595.1 Hyphomicrobiales bacterium | reverse complement strand
CGATACCAGTATCGCACTGCGTTCCGCGCCTAGCATATAAACGGATTTGGCTCCATCAAATGGTTCAAACTAAACCTGATAGACTCTAGCAACCAAATAGCAACCAACATGTTCGATTTCGTTGGCACTTAACCGCGCTATTGTCAGCGCTGTATCTTGGAAGTTTAGTCATCGGTATTCGATAAGTATGGATGATCTCTATGAGTGTATTCTTGAAAAGACTCTATGGAATGTTGATGGTATTGCTTGGAAAGCAGCGTGATAAGTAATCCATCAAAACACGAAATCCGTACTATCAGACCAGAACAAAAAACCGACAAATTGAACCTCATTCCGCTAAGGTTCTTTTCTTTTTTCAATAATAAACACCGCTCCCTTTGGTCGCGAGTAGCGCCGCCGAGCGGGTAGGGAAGTTTATCATTTCTAAACCATAATATCTTACTACTGGGCAACAACATTGGAGTGCCCATGGATTTTACATTTGCAAATCGAAGAGGTTTCCTAAAAGGATTTGGTGCATGCGGCCTTCTCCCGCTAACCGGCTGCATGCAAAAACGGATACTACCGGTTGGAGTTGATCCGATCACAACCAGTTCTGTGCGCTCATTTTCCAGACCGAAAATCGGAATTGACCCCAATATCACCACCAGTGCCCAGATGTACGGGGAAATTCAGGATGGTGGGTATGTTTTGCCCGCAGTTCCCTATGATGAAATGGATTATCGCTATCGCAGGCAACGTGTTCCCAACACGCTCGGTTACCCCGTAGACAGTGTTCTCATCGATACAAAGAGCAAGTTTGCATACTATGTGTTCGCCCGGGATGAAGCTGTCAGATACGGCGTTGGAGTTGGAAAGGCAGGTTTTGAGTGGACCGGAAATGCCGTTATCGGTCACAAAAAGATTTGGCCAGCCTGGACACCGCCGGAGGAAATGGTCCAGCGCAAACCGGAACTTGAAAAATATCGTGGTGGAATGCCTCCTGGCCCAATGAATCCACTTGGCGCTCGTGCACTGTATTTGTACGATAATGGGAGGGATACCTTGTTCCGCTTGCATGGAACGCCAGAGTGGCAGTCAATAGGTAAGGCAATGTCTTCTGGCTGCATACGACTTCTCAATCATGATATTATTGACTTGTTCAATCGGGCACCCAATGGAACATCGGTGACTGTTATCTAACATCACTGACACATTCATCAAATATGGATTGGTGGTAGATTGACGTGTGGGCCCAATCAGACCCTTGGTAATTGTACTGCTGCCTTTCACTGTCAAGACCGCCCTCGGGAGTTGTAAAAGGACCCGAGTGAACGGATTGTCTTGACAGCTTCGCGGTAGTCACGCGGTGACAATACCAATGCCTGCGATCTGGAGAACGATTTATTTTTGTGTTCCCCGTCAGCATTCATGAGACATCATTGTATGTTTGCCAAAGAGATGATTTCTGGTTCATCGTAGCCGCCAAGGAGCGAAGATGAGACAGAAATCAGGAACGGTTGCCAGTAAGGCGGGCTGAAACAAGTCCAAGGCTGTCATCCGTACTGATCAAATCAGTATTGCATGATTGCTAGTGCGCGTATTGGCATATTCGCTATAAAGCCTGAGTTCCCGGCTAACCGTCGCATGTGAACGGTTCATAAACTTGCCAATCTTCCTGAGCGAATAACCCGCGTCACGCAGGCAACCCAACTCGATGCGCTCGTCTAAATCGAGCTGACTATATCTTTTTCCCATTGCGCAACCACCTTATAGTGGTGCACTTGGTTTGTGAATCCAGCCTGGTTCCATCCTGCCATAAAGACGATGATGATATTGTTAGTAATTTTCTAAACTTGACAATTATTCTAATTTGAATATATTTAATAACGAATATATTCAAACGAGGATTTATTCATGCATTTTAGAAAGATAGAACGTAACCTGCTAAAGCGCAAACTTGAAGCAGGTATCAGTATTAATATGCCTGCACCGAGGCGGATTGGTAAGACGTGGACAATTAACCAGCTAGCCTTGGATTTGGTTTCAGATGGATGGACCGCGGTTGAAATTGATGTCGAGGGAATGCATCAACCTGAGCAGTTTGCCCGTGCGATTTGCAAACAAATCGAAGGACAACTCTCTATTGCGAGCACAGTCAAGACCCACTTTACCCAGCGCATCCAGAATCTGTTAGGCGGTAATTGGGCGGGTAGTCCTCTGGAAGCACTTGGCAGCGTTGACGCAATTGAATTTTTGGATGCACTGATTTCGGCATTAAATGATACCAACAATAAGTCAGCCATCCTGGTGGATGAGATAGCGTATTTCTTCTTAAGGTGTGCTGAGAAAGACCAAGAAGTGGCTTATCATTTTGCCTACAGACTTCGAGGTATTCAGCAAAAGTATAAAAATGTTCGTTGGCTACTAACAGGATCGATTGGACTGAATGTAGTTGCAAAGCGATATGAACTTGATGGGGCATTTGTTGATTTTGAGAGCGTTGCTCTCGAACCGTTCACCAACGAAGAGGCTATGTCCTTTCTTCGGGACCCAACCATACAAGCGCAGCTTAATCAAATGTTCGATGCCAGCGATGAGGACTTTGACTGGATGTTTAAAGAGATAGGCTGGCTGGCACCATATTGCTTAAAGCTGGTTGCAAACGAGACCAAACCATCGCGCTTCAATGAAGATGGATCAGTTCCAACAGCGATAATCGAAGATTTCAAAAACGCCTTTGCAAAACTGCTTGGTCCGGGGCGATGCGGCGAATTTGCGGTCTGGAAGGAGCATGTCAGGAAAAACTTGCCTGCCACTGAGCGTGAATTGGCATTAGTAGTGCTTGATTGTTTGTCAAAAAAAGCAGATGGCGAAAAACTGGACACATTGCTTTCAATTGCTGTTGAAACAAATGCCGGCACAACAAGGAAGAAGTTGAAGTCTGTCGTGCACATTCTAATGACAGATGGGTTGCTTGAGGCAAGAGCCGAAAGATATTTCTTTCGATCGGGGTTGATTCGTCAATATTGGAAAGAATATGAGGCTGAATGAAGATGCCACTCTATAATCAATATTCAAATAGCGACGCCGAATTTCTGGATGAGTTTGTTGCGCGTTACGATGTTCTGGAGACTCTGGTTCGCCGGTTACAAAATGGTGGAGAACAATCATCCAAACCTCATCAGGTTCTGATCGGCAGTCGCGGTATGGGAAAGACCTCGCTTCTTAGACGTCTGGCCATCGAAATTGAAAACAAACCGGAGCTTAAAAAATGCTACATACCGCTAACGTTTCGAGAAGAGCAATACAATGTTCTGTCCCTGAGTGATTTTTGGAGGAATTGTGGTGAGTCACTGGCCGAGTGGGCGGAGAAAAATGACATGGCCGAATTGGCCGACTATCTCGATGCTGCGATTGAAGAGGAAGATTGGCGCAACGACGATTTGGCCGGGGAACGCCTGGATGCGGAGTTGGCAAAACTAGGTAGAACCGCAGTTTTGTTGATAGATAACATTGATTTAATACTTGATGCCTTGCCCGCCAATTCTCATTGGATGTTACGCCGCCATCTCCAGTCTAAGGGTGGTCCAATTGCGATTGGAGCAGCAACGCAGCCGATTAAATCTTCATCCAGTCAGGGTGAAGCATTTTATGAGTTTTTCCTGCCTCATCACCTTGAACCGCTTGGACTTAAAGAAACCGAGAATTGCATGCGCAAACTCGCCGGTCGTCGTGCTCAACATGGAAAACATGTCCTGAGGATAATCAACAAACAGAATGCACGTTTGCGTACATTGCATACGCTTACTGGGGGAAATCCAAGAGTTATTGCTCTTATTTATCGCCTCCTGGAGTCTGCTGAAACAAATGAGGTTATGGCAGACCTGGATGTTCTTCTGGATGAGTTGACTCCGTATTATAAAGCAAAAATTGAGGAGTATTCATCCCCTCAGCAGCGCGCAATTGTCGATGCAATTGCACTAAATTGGGACCCCATAACTTCAGGGGAGCTTGCGAAGATCACCCGTATCAAGAACACGACGCTATCCCCTCAACTCATAAAGCTCAGGAAAAGCGGCCTTATCGAAAATGTAGAAATGTCTGGCGCTTATGCAGGCCATCAGATTGTCGAACGTTTTTTCAATATTTGGTATCTCATGCGTCACGGTACACGGCGCAACAAACAAAAAATGCGATGGTTGGTGGGTTTTCTGACAGGTTTTTATTCCACAAAAGAATTGAGGGAGCTCGCTGCAAGGTCTGAAAAAGTATATAAAGTACACCAACTTCACCCCGACTACGCACTGGCTTTCGAACTCGCATTGTCCGGGGAAAGTTTTGGCTATCAGGAAAACAGAAAAGAATTTCCACCAGGCACAGATGCACAATTGGCGCATAGCAGTCACTCTACGGACGCGGTGGAATCTACCGAATCTCACTTTATCGACATTTTTGATTTATTTAATGATGGAAAATATCAAAAATACTTATCTGAGTTGGAAAACCTGCCAGAATCTCTCGAGGAACTTGAAATCAAAGCACCCTCTATCGATGTCGCAAATCTGATAAGGCGAAAGGGTGTTGCTTTGGAAAAAAGCGGCGATATCGACGCAGCGCTGGCTGCCTATGATGCGGTGATTGGGCGTTATGGTGAGAATGAAGCCGCAGGGGTGCGCGAGCAGGCAGCTTGGGCGATGTTCAACAAAGGCTACGCACTCAAGGAGAATGGCGATATCGACGCGGCGCTGACTGCCTATGATGCACTGATTGCGCGCTATGGCGACGATGAGGCCGCAGGGGTGCGTGAGCAGGCCGCTTCGGCGATGTTCAACAAAGGCTACGCACTCAAGGAGAATG
>JAAENI010000811.1 GCA_024224595.1 Hyphomicrobiales bacterium | reverse complement strand
GGTACAATCTTATTTGGAAATCACCTTACTTAATGTCCTTGGTCAGTTCAACAATGTCAATCAGAATGCCATCAATGTTATAGACTTCAAGCATGACTATGGAACCATTGACCTTCATCAGGGTGTAGTGCATCTGGGCAGTGGACGTTCTCATGCCGTCGCTCCATGGCATGCCGGCTTCCTTGGCCGCAAAGGGAGCACCGGCACCGCCTGACACAAGCTGCCATGCAGGACGCTCAAAGTCGTTGCCGTTCCTGTCTTTGGTAATAAAAGTACGGCTGTAGTTATGCTCATCGCCGAAGTTTCCGGCTACAGCCTTACCCGTGCTTACAAATGCCTGCCACAGCACGTCGCGGCGTTCAGGCACGTAGGTGCGGTCAAATCCCTTATTATCCTCCGGATCGCCGCCATTGTACCACATCCCGGTGTGGGACTGCCATCCCACAGGGAAGAGCGGCTCCTGGGCAAACAGGAAGAGGTGTTCAACTGAGTCATCATCCTTAGCCTGGCTGAACACATCGAGCACCCACTCCAACTGGTCATCCAGGATGTAGCCCTCCAGGTTGCCGCCGTAATTCTCGGGCAGTCCGGAGTACCAGTAGTTGTTGTTCATTACCACAAAGCGGCAGTTGCCGTAGTCAAAGTAATAGACGTTTTCCCTGTAGGGCGGGAGAGACTTGCCTTCGGGCGTGTCTGCTGCTTCATTGTCCGGTTCGGGTCCGTTGACAGGGTTGACGAACTGATTGCCAAAGATTGCCTCTGCGCTCTCATCCCCCTCCCTGGTAAGCTGGAGCATGCCGTAGGATACAGCAGGATCATCAGTCAGGTATGCCTTTACCACGGCCTCATGGTTGCCCATCATTTCATACATGGGAATGTAGTGTCCCACATTTTCAACAGCATCCTTGTAGGACGCCAACTGCATCTTGAAATCCAGTGGGCTGTCAGTGTAACCGTCTATGAGATCCCCGGTGTGGACGATGAATTCAGCCCCTTTGTTCAGGGCGTCGGTAGCGAGACTTCTCACCACGAGTGCGTTGACGCCGTTAAAATCATACTCGCCGCCGCCCAGTCCTGACCGGCTGTCGCCCATCACTGCAAAGGTGAACTGGGTGGCATCTTCGGCAGGGGTGCGGAAAAAATATTGGCGCGTGGTTGTAGTGTCCTCGCCGTCTGTGATCTGAACCGAGTAATTGTAGGTATTGCCAGGCGCAAGCCCTGACAATTCCACCTCAAAGTGGGATGCAGTTCCGGTGCCCGGGAAATCGCCCTCGCCTTCTACTACTACGGTTCCCTCAACCGGCCTGTCAGTATCCCACGAAATAACAGCGCTGGTTTCGGTGATCTGATCCACAAATGGCCCTTCAGTGACCACAGGAACCAGCCTGCCCTTGTAGAGCTTAAAATGACGGTCGTAAAAACGCACTGCAGCAGGTTTAGCCATAGGGATTTCGGGGCTGTAGATTTCAATCCGGTAAACAATCACTCCTCCGTCGTTTTCTTCCATATTTGTGATGTCTATCTTGGGCCTTTTCAAATACCCGATGTCAAGCTCAATACTGTGTTCAGTGCTTTCCTCTTCCAGTTCTTCGCTGACCAATTGCCGGAACCGGGGCCAGGGCAGCATGGAATCAGGGTCATACACGCCGTAGTATATTGTAGCGGACCGGGTGGGAATTGCCGTGGTGAATTCAACCAGGGCTGTCCAATCATCCGTCATAGTCACCTGGGGCTCGCTGTTCAGCAGGATGATGTTTTTTTCAATTATCGTCGTGTCACCGTCCTCCGCGGGGTAACTGATCCACTGTCCGGTCTTGTAATCGGCAGGGATGCCCAGCGGATCTGTTGGCCCGATATAGCCGCCCGATTCCAAATCTACCGGTCCGAGCAAGTCAGAGAGGAACTCTGATGATGATTCTATTGGTTCAACCTCGGGGGCGTTGGAAGAAATGGTGCCTTCATCTGTTTTCAGGACCACGCTTTCTATCAGTCGATTATTAATGTTATAAACTTCAAGCCTTACCTCTTTGCCATCAACCCTCATCAGGGTATAATGCATCTGGGCAGTGGACTTTTCCACGCCGTCACTCCACGGCAGGCCGGTTTCCAGGCTGGCAAAGGGAGCGCCGGCTCCGCCTGACACAATTTGCCAGGCAGGACGTTCGTAGTTGTTGCCTTTCCCGTCTTTGGTTATAAAGGTGCGGCTGTAGTTGTGCTCGTCGCCGAAGTTTCCGGCCACGGCCTTGCCCGTGCCCACAAACGCCTGCCACAGCATGTCGCGGCGCTCAACCACGTATGTGCGGTCAAACCCGCTGTTCATCTCCGGATCGCCGCCATTGTACCACATCCCGGTGTGGGACTGCCATCCCACAGGGAAGAGCGGCTCCTGGGCAAACAGGAAGAGGTGTTCAACTGAGTCATCATCTTTAGCCTGGCTGAACAGATCAAGCACCCACTCCAACTGGTCATCCAGGATATAGCCCTCCAGGTTGCCGCCGTAAGTCTCGGGCAGTCCGGAGTACCAGTAGTTATTGTTCATTACCACAAAACGGCAGTTGCCGTAGTCAAAGTAATAGACGTTTTCCTTGTAGGGCGGAAGTGATTTGCCCCCGGGTGCTCCGGCTGCATTATTGTCCGGATCGGGTCCGTTGACAGGATTGACGAACTCATTGCCAAAGATCGCCTCTGCGCTCTCATCGCCCTCTTTGGTAAGCTGGAGCAGGCCGTAGGAGACGGCAGGGTCATCGGTCAGATAGGCAGTTACCACGACTTCATGGTTGCCCATCATTTCGTACATGGGAATGTAGTGTCCCACGTTTTCAACAGCATCCTTGTAGGATTCCAACTGCATCTTAAAGTCCAGTGGGCTGTCGGTGTAGCCGTTTATCAGATCCCCGGTGTGGACGATGAACTCAGCCCCTTTTTTGAGCGCGCCGGTGGCGAGATTTCTCACCACGAAAGCGTTGACACCGTTAAAGTCATACTCGCCACCACCTAGGCCTGACCGACTGTCGCCCATCACTGCAAAGGAGAACTGGGTGGTATTTTCGGCAGGTGTGCGGAAAAAGTACTGACTCGTGTCCTTGCTGCCGCCTGTGATCTTAACCGAGTACTCGTAGGTATTGCCGGGCACAAGCCCTGACAGTTCCACCTCAAAGTGGGTCGCGGTGCCGGTGCCAGGGAAGTCGTCCACATCTGTCACCTCAACGGTTCCCTCAACCGGCATGTCGGTGTCCCACGAAATAACAGCGCCGGTTTCGGTAATCTGATCCACAAATGGCCCCTCGATGACTGTAGGAACACGCATGCCGTTGTAGAATTCAAAACGCCTGTCGTAAAAACGCGCGGCAGCAGGTTCATTAAAGCGGGAGCCTGGGCTGTAGATTTCAATTCGGTAAACAACCACTCCGCCGCCCTTTTCTGCCAAGTTGGCGATGTCAGCCTTGTCCCTCTTCAACCTCCCGAGGTCGAGTTCCACGCTGTGCTCGATGCTGTCCCCTTCCAGTTCCTCACTGACCGGGTGATAAAACCGTGGCCAGGGCAGTATGGAATCAGGGTCATATACCCCGTAATAGATTGTCGCTGCCGGAACAGGGATGGCCGTGGTGAATTCGACCAAGGCTGTCCAATCGTCAGTCATGGTCACCACAGGCTCGCTATCCATCAGGGTGAGGGCTTTATCAATCAGGGTGATACCATCCCCGGTCGGGTGGGTGATCCACTGCCCGGTCTTGTATCGAAGGCTGTTGAATGACCATTTGTCAAATTGCAGGGGATTTCCGGCCGTGTCTTTGGCACCTTCAAATGAAACCTCATAAGTCAGTCCTGATATAAGACCGGAAAATGGGACAAATTTTGCAGTTGTACCGTCATCTCCCACTTCCATTTGTCCTGCTACGGTTCCGAAACCTATCCCTTCTAATACAACTTTGAGTGTAAAAGATTCCTCAACACTCGCAGGGTCCATTGCCGTGGAAAATTCAATCCCCACTTCTCCCGGGCTGGAGCTTTGGCCAGTGACCGTGGGGACTGCCCAGGCATTGGACGTAAAAATGATTGCAATAAGAAAAACTCCGAACATTGTGCTGAAATGCAATTTATCAAATTGCTTTTTCATCTTTTCATCTTCCTTTCATGCTTCGATTGTGGCTTCAGGATCATGACCGTTTATGTGAAAGTCCCTGGAGTGCAAAAATTGAGCGAAACGGTTTTTTTGCATTTTTTCAAAGACTTTCATGCTTCGTTATGACTGTCCGGTCATGGTCGTTTATCTGTCATTCAATCTTCAAGTTTTTGAAATCCTACCCCATCTACCCCATGTGACACGAAATATTCTCACCTCCTTTATATTGATTATAGCGAGCAAAAATCGGATCTGTAAAACCGTATAAATTATATCTAAGGGATCCTTATCAGTACAAGGAACACCAAATTGACAAAAGGTACAACCAACCGGATAAGTCACTTCCATGCGGTCTTCCAGTTGAAACTTTCGATAACGTTTCTTAAGGACTTCAGTGATTGGGCGTTTCGCAAGCACGCCCCTGATTTCCTTGCAGTAATCCAGACAGGCTTCCATTTGATATCCCTCTTTGATCAGTCCTTCTGAGGGGCATTTGGTTACGCATTCTTTGCATTTACCAGTGGTGAAATGCAAACAATTATGGGGATTATCAATGGTTCTGACTGTGACTGATAAAGGTGCGTCAGTAACTATTGATGTTATAATAACATTACAGCCCTTTTTAGTGATAAATGAGTTATTGAAACCAAAGTAACCCAATCCTGCAGCAAAAGCCACATGTCGCTCGGACCAGTTGGAGTAGAGAACAAAGGGGTTTTCTTTCTTTATATAGCCATAATCCGGGGTCAGCTTCGGTGCCAGTGCAGAAAACCCTTTCTGTATGAAAAATTCAACAGTCTGTTGCAAAATCATATTTATAAATTCTTCAGAGTAATTCCGGGCGATTGTATATAGTGTCGCAGGGAGTTTCCCATCATTATTTTTGCCTGCCTCACGAACTTCGCTGGTATAGGGAAAGACCATTGAAAGGATTCGAATATCTGCGGACAGACCATTTTTGCCAAGGAGACCGTTCACAGTCCATACCTCCGCAGGGGTTGGATGGTCCGCAGCTATGACTTCTTTGAATTTTTCAAACAGGGGATCATCGCCCCGGGATACGCCAAAAAAAGGTTTACTGAAACACAGCCCCCCGCCATAGCTTTGAGGAAGACGATTCAATTGGCTGGAACCGGTTATTTCTTGTATCAGAGTTTTGCTCTCTTTTGTCAGTGTCATGATCCTCTTTATAAAGTTGATATGCTCTGCACAGACTTCCGAAGTTTCCGAAACTTCGGAAGTCTTTATGCTTATGCTGCATTGATAATCTCAAACATTTCTTCAAAACGATGTTGATAGGTATGTTCCGCATAAACCTTTTTTTGCAGATTGCAGGCTATCTCTTCTCGTTCGTCCGGATGTTGCAGATAATAGGCTATCTTTTTCTTCAAATCAGCCAGATCATGATAGATTACTATCTCCTCACCAATCTTAAACATCCGTTCAATCTCAGGTTTATAATCAGACAACTGGAACGTCTGGCACCCTCCGGCTTCAAAAGTCCGCATATTTGTGCCGGTGATGGCACTGGTTATGTGATGTTCATTCAGAATGATTTTTGAAGCATTAAAAAGACGAACCATCAATATACCCCGTGCCTCACCTTGATAGCGAGGCACTAAATCCGGAAAACGTTTCTGCAATTCTTCATTCCATGAATGAGTCCAGAATTTCACCCCTGTATCTATAATATCATGCAAAAACTCAACCCGGCCCGGCATCAAAGTTCCACAAAATGTTACATCTGATTTATAATAATCAAAATCAAAATCAGATTTTGCCAACTTACGATGCAGAGGCGGATAACATCCAAATGGCAGATAGTGAACTTCAGGCACACCTATATCTCCGAGAATACTGATAAAACCCGGATCATAGGTAAAGACAAAATCATAATAACACAATGATTCCCTGGCATTGGGATTCTTATCATGGATAAAGTTGCGCTCATGCCAAAAAACAGTAGTGATATTGGATGCCTGTAATTTGGCGATTGTTTCCGGATAGATTCGATCGCCTAAGAAAGTCAGAAAAATATCCGGCTTCTCTGTTTCAGCAATATCTAACAAAATCTGGTTCATTTTTGCCTGATCCTGTTTTGCGAGAGCCGATTCAGATGAGAAGGACTCATATACTTCCCATAGCTTATCTTCTTTTACCAGTGTTTCAAACGGAGTCAGACTGCCAAATCTGTAATTGAACTGGATGACATCATGTCCCATATCTGAAAGGACTTGAGAACACATCCAATCACCATTATGATTTTTGGGAAACATCTGTTTAATTTTACCAGTCGCATTTAGTTCATCCAGGGCTTGTTTACGGTAGGTCTCCCATTCTCCAAGATGGAGTCCCCCGGCACACAGAATTTTCATTTTTTACCTCAAAATAATTTCTCTGATAGTTTTTCAAATAGTTATACTTTCAAGCCACTTTGTTAAATATTTTGCCATATAATCATAACCATAATCGGTCATATGACCATGATCAACAAAGCACCAACCCTCGAAATCTAATTCGCTGGTATCAGTAAATGGTACCCCCAGGTCCGAACACATCTGCCTGAGCGCTTCTGTATATCTCGGCCACAATTCCACAGCATAAGGGTCAACCACTGTCCGCCACTCCCAATCCCGAAGACGATAATACTTAAAAAGGGCTTCCTCTTCCGGTGTCAGGTTTGGTTTGGCAATCATAGCCATCGGTTGCAAGGCAAATAACACCGGCACAGACGAACCACAGGCACCGGCAATAATTTGCAAATCCCGGCGATGTAATGCCACGGCTCGTTCAAACCTGGATTCTATCTCATCCTGCGTTAACTTCAGCTCAGATCCCTGGCGGGCTTTGTTTTCGCTGGCAAGGTTTTGGGGTTTGTGGGAGTCAGGATCCTTCAATATTTTCTTCACTGTTCGGAACCTTATTTTGCCAAGCTCAACAAAAAGATCATCTCCTTGAAAAGGGCCATATAAATCGTACTGACCAACTTGATTAAGATTGAGGAACAGGTTGCTTCCCCCGCTGAAAATTAATACACAGTCAGACTCGGTCAGAAATGGAATGGCCGCGGTTAATTCCTGCGTGGAGTTTGCCGCCATAACACCCAGGTTAAGAAAACTGTAGTTGCTATGATTATTTAAGGCTGAAATCATACTTGTCCGGTCGCTGGTGGCCCCAACGCCAAAAGCAACTGAGTTGCCGATAAGCAGCCCCCGGCGTTTCCTTTGCCACCACGAGTGGCTGTCAACAACACCTTCAGCATCATAAGATATCCGGTGGCCATACTTATCTGTATTGATGGCCTCTGAGCAGAAACAAGGTGGGGAAGAACGCATAACATAAGGAGTCATCACGCTGTCAACTTCAATATACCTGTCTATTACAGTGTTAATTTTATCCACATTTTCGTCAAACCCTGATAAGTGTTTTAAATCGCCAGATGCTTGCGGGCTTGATTCCGATGCTGCTTCAGTCAAATAAGCTGTTAATTGCTCAACAGACGGATACTTAAAGATTAAGGCTGAAGGCAGGGAAACACCGAAATTGGACATAAGGCTCTTTGACAACTGGACTGACATCAGGGAGTCCATGCCTATTTCAAAAAAGTCCTGCTGATCTCCTGGTTCGATCCCCACAATCCTGGCAACTTCATTTCTGATATGAGCCTTTAATATGTCGTAACGTTCACTATCCGAAGCCTCTGACAATTGTTGTGCCTGGGTCTGTTCATCTTCCGGCGAGCTGGCCAGAAACTGTTCCCGCAACATCCGCTTGAGTATCTTGCCAGACTTGCCCTTAGGGATTGCATTTACAAATTTAATCCCGGGAACTTTAAAATCAGCCATATTCTGCTGGCAGAAACTTGTTATTTCATCGGGTGTAACTTCATCGGATGCACCGGGTTTAAGGATGATATTGGCCTGAACCTGCTCACCCATCAGCTCATCGGGTACGCCGTAAACAGCAACTTCTGCCACTGCCGGGTGCTGGTAAATGATATTTTCAATCTCAGAGGGATATACATTCTGGCCCCCGACATTGATCATATCTTTAGCCCGATCCGCAATATAAAAATAACCATCCTCATCCATGTAACCAATATCGCCAGTGTGAAACCAGCCCTCTTTTATGGCTTCGGCTGTTTCATCAGGCCGATTCCAGTAGCCTGGCATAACACTTGGACCACCTATGGCGATTTCACCCTGTTCACCTTTTTCCATTGTTTGTCCCTGGGCGTTTACAATCTTTATTTTTATTCCCTCAGGAGGGGCGCCAACTGAACCGGGTTTGTATTTAAGAAAATGATTAAAGCAGACTTGACAACATTCTGTCAGGCCATATCCCTCATTGATAACAACATTGAACTTTTCCTGCCATTTTTTGGAAATTTCAAGGGGCAGAGTTGTGGCGGCAGAGATGTAGAAGCGTACAGATTTCATCTGGCCGGGAGTTGCAATATCATACAAAATAAGGTAATTCGCAGGCACGCCAAAAAATATGGTGACTTTATGTTCGGTAATTGACTTCAGGACGCGGGTAACATTAAATTCCCGGTGCAAAACAAGCGTGGCACAGGCATCAAAGGTACTGTTAAGGGCAACAGTCAGTCCAAAAGAGTGGAAGGCCGGCAAGAACAGCAAAACCCGGTCGTCTGGCTGCATCCGAAACAAATGCACGCTCATGCGCACGTTTGAAATCATGTTGCCATGAGAAACTGTTGCACCCTTGGGAAACCCTGTTGTGCCTGAAGTGTAAAGAATGGCTGCCGGGTCATCAATCGCCATGTCAGCAAGTTGTGCTTTGGGTGAAGCATCTGCCATCAATTCACTCAAGGCAATATCCGCTTTTGTTTGCCCATCAGCAATCAGAATATGTTTCAGGCAGGGGAGTTCTTCTGCTGGAATATTCCGGCGCAGGGCTTCAATTGTTATAACCGCTGTCGCGCCACTGTCATCAAGGATAAATTTTATTTCATTCTCCTTAAAGACCGGGTTTATGGAAACAAGCACGGCCCCCATCTTCTGAATGCCCAGATACGCAATTACAAATTGGGGAATATTGGGCAAAATCAGGGCAACCCGGTCTCCCCGGGAAATTCCCAGCCCCAGCAATCCATTTGCTATCTGGTTGCTCATTTCATCCAACTGGCAGTAAGTGAAGGTTTCATCTTCAAAGATCAGGGCCGTTTTATCTGGAAAAAGGCGCTGGCCTTGTTTTATATTTTGAGCGATATTCATAAAAAAAACGTTTTAGCGTCCTCCTTTACAGGAATGATTTGAGTGTGATCTTTTTGAGTTTCATGTGGAGTTCAAAGCTTGCTTTGTGCGTGGATTTGTAAATAAACACGCACAAAGCAAGCTTTGAACT
>JAAENI010000810.1 GCA_024224595.1 Hyphomicrobiales bacterium | reverse complement strand
CCACTGCCAGATGGACCGGCAAGAAACACCTTTTCACCTTTTGTCAATTCCAGATGACCAAGACTCAGACTAAATGAATTGTGCCCAGTTCCATAAGCAAACTTGATATTCTGTAACTTTAACGCAGATTCACTTTTGTTTTTCATCTGTATTACCAATTGACTGGTGGAAGACTATTTAGAGATTTTGGAAAGATCAATACCGGTCTGGTTTTTGGTGACCTCTGCAGATAATTGACCAAATTCAGAAACAGCCTGCAATTCAATTTCTTCCGCATCAGGAAATTGTTTAAAAAACTGGACGCCGATCGTCCCAATTTTAGCTGGCGAGGAACAATTGAATACATAGGTGGCATTAAACTCGGCATGTCCCTCTTCTTCATGCTCTTTATCACCATACTTCTCATCAACGTGTTTTTCATCTTCATGTTTATCATGCCCCTCAGTGTGCTTCTCCGAAGAATCATGTTCCTCTTCTTCTTCGAAGGTGAATTTTGATTGAGCCGAAGTCAATGTACACTTGGCTTCATCAGGCAACGTAAACAGTTTAGACGGCACTTTCAGCAAGTCCAGCGCCTGAGCCACACTCGCCTTTTGTTCGCTATTCTCCGGCTCGTGTTCAAATCCAACAATATCCGATCCCGGGGCTTCCAACACCATTTGCATTTGATTTTTGTCAATTGCGATTTTCAATTGGCTGACACCATGTTCATGAGCATCATGCTGACGAGTTGTTTCCGCCATTGTTAGAGCAGGCGAACCTGCTGCGAATATGATCGACAAAGCAAATAATTTGTTATTAAACATCGTTTTCCTCAATTTTAAATTGGATATGAAAGATTATTTTGTCTGGCTCGACTTATGCACCGCTGCATTCAGAGCATTGCCCGATTAGTTCGACCAGTCCATGGTCGAGTTTAAAACTATTTTCCTGTGCAATCCTGGCTATATGCTGAGGCAGGGCACCTCCGGATATCTCGGCAACCTGTTCACAAGAAGAACAATAAAACAATTGTGGAGCTTCACATATGTCAAAATTATTACAGGCAACATAGGCATTTTTGGATCGAAGGCGATGCACAAGTCCCAGTTTCAACAACCCGTCAAGAGCGCGGTATACTTGAACAGGTTGCAAACGCCCATTAGTTCGGACAATTCGTTCAACAATTTCATAAGCACTTATAGCCTTGTGATCCTCTATCAACGCATTCAGAACAAGGAGCTGGTTTGCACCAAATTTTTTACCGGATTCATTGGCAATTTTGGCAACACGTGAATTTAGTCGCGCCACACAAGACTTATGAGCGTGCTTTGGTTTCGGAAATATCGAATTCATTTGGCTCATCATTATTGATTCTCTGTCTATTAATGACAAAGCCAGCATAATTACGCGTCGAGATGGCGTCAATAAGTATGTAATAAAATTACATTACAACAATATACTGCAACATCACCTTCTGATCACAAAAAGGCAACAGTACTCGCTTAGGGATAGCTGATGGTTGTTCGATGCCGATCACTTTCGTGCATTTGCCAATAATTTTCAGTCAACTGTTTGGTGATCGCTCCAACCGTCCCCGCGCCAACTGGCAGATTGTCGATCCGGGTAACAGGCATGACACCTCCCGCTGTCGATGTAATAAAGACTTCATCAGCTGCTTTGAACTCATCGACGGGCACATCTCGCGCTTCGCATTTCATTCCAATTGCCGCGCAAATATCAAAAACCGTTTTGCGTGTTATGCCCATTAACACGCCATAATCAGGAGTCGAAAGCACCCCATCCCTGATGATAAAAATGTTGTAACCCGGGCCTTCAGCAATATTTCCGCGCGAATCCACCAGTATGGTTGTTTCAGCACCCCGATCATAGGCTTGGTAAATTCCCTGGACCAAATCGAGCCAGTGATAGTTTTTAACGGTCGGATCAACCGATTGCGGAGATATGCGAACGATATCAGCAACGGCAACATGCATTCCTCGAGCCATCTGCTCGCCATTGGCAACAGAACTAAACGGAATTGCAAAGGCGATAAATCGATTGACCGCCTCACGGGGGTCACGACTGAAGGACGGCGAAGAGCCACGGGTGCAAATAAATTCCACATAGGCTTTCTGAAATCCGGAAAGCGCTACACAATTGCACAAGATTTCGATCACCTGCGCGCGATCATAGGGGATCGACATGTGAAGTTTTTCCATTCCGGCAAAAAATCGATCAAGGTGATCATTGAGACGAAAAAATGCACCATTCCACACATGGGCCACATCGTAGGTCGCATCGGAGTGAAGAAACCCGTAGTCCAACACAGAAATTTTTGCTTCACTGATTGGCAGATATTGATCATCCATAAAAGCGACCCCTGGAGGGGAGGTCTGAGGTCCACTGTGTCGTGTCGATAATTCAGGGTATTGACTCATGATATGCTCCGCCAGGACAACTAGACCCTTTCATGGTTACATTGAACCGTTTGATGGTGTCAAATCAGTTCATTCGGCCAGGAGCGGAACGCAGCGCGATGTTTTTTTATCGGGCAAGGTTCGCAACGCAGCAGATGGGCTGATTTAGCCCACCAAAGACGGGTTTTCACGCCTGCCGGACATCGTTATGTTTTCCTTGTGGTCCACCAGACCAAGGCGGAAACCATGCCCTACTGGCAAACATGAAAACCCGTCAAATGATTCCGTGTAAACAAGAAGCGGTCTAGCAGACTGGCGGGCTTGCACAATTACCGTTAACAAAACTGGATATTGGTCCGATTTTCCGCTCTCATTCTCGTTAAATATTCCCGATATTCGCCTCAAATGATCGAAATATCGACCTCAATTCCAGTTCTGTTCTCAATAATTGCTCAAGTCCGACAGCCTGCTAGT
>JAAENI010000809.1 GCA_024224595.1 Hyphomicrobiales bacterium | reverse complement strand
TGTTAACAAAACTGGATATTGGTCCGATTTTTCGTTCATTTTCGTTAAATATTCCCGATATTCGCCTCAAATGATCGAAATATCGACCTCAATTCCAGTTCTGTTCTCAATAATTGCTCAAGTCCGACAGCCTGCTAGACAGCATTATATGCATATGCAAGTATCCAATAAACGAATACCCGCTTGTATATGGGACAATTTATATTTACCCTTGAAATGGTGTATTTTGACAATCACGCATGAATACCAACATGGAAGAACAAGCGATATTTTATATATCACCAAAACAACAGTCCAAAGGGAGAATGGCAATGTTGAGTGAGTTAGGAAAAATAACAACGGCAGGAGCTTTGGTTTTTGCAGCTTTTGGCCTAAATCTGCCTGCAACAGCATCAGAAATAACGGTATCGGGAGCCAGTTGTTTTCCAATAGGATCCCCACCCAGCAAACCGTTTGAAAGGGTTGTGGAGGAAATCAATAAGCAGGGCAAAGGTATTATTCAAATTGATTTGAAGGGCGGAGCGCCAGCAATTGGCAGCCCATTCACCCTCACTCAAAAAATGTCGAAAGGAGTCTATGACATTGTCGGTTGTACTGAAGCCTATTTCGGCAATGTCATACCGGAAGCACCTGTATTTCGTTTTTCTGAACATCCCTGGTCGACTCTGCGCGAAAACGGCGGATTGGCTTTGGCAAGTAGTTTGCTGGAAGCCAAGGGCATTCATTATATAGGGCGTCATCATGATTTTGGTCCGTTCCATCTTTGGCTTTCCAAGAAAATTGACAAGCCGGACCTTACCGGTCTCAATCTGCGTGTTGCCCCGGTTTACACAGCGTTTTTCAAATCTTTGGGCGCTACTGTACAAACTTCAAATATTGGACAAATCTATACCTATATGGAAAATGGTACTGTACAGGGCTACGGTTGGCCTGCGCTAGGCTGGGTACCTTCTTGGGTAAAGGTAACCAAATATCGTGTTGAACCCGGCTTTTATGCTGCAGCACTTCACACGCTGTTTAACAAAAGAAAATGGCAGAGCCTGACAAAAGAGCAGCAAGACGTTGTTAGCAAAGTGGTTTTGAGTTTTGAGGCCAACTCGGAAACCACCAATGATGCTTTCAAAGCCGCAACAAAAGCCCAAAAGGAAAAAACCGCGAAAGAAGGTTTAACTGCAATCACATTTACTGGAGCTGACCGTGAAAAATGGGTGTCAACCGCGCGCAAGGCCGGCTGGGATGAAGTGCTTGAACGCAGCCCTGAGCACGGTGCAACTCTAATGAAACTGTTTACCAAATAGGATTTAAAAAAGTCATTGAAGGTGCGTAAGTTATCACGTGGTGAAGGCTTTGCGCACTTTTAGTATTTGCCATTCTGTTTCCAATGTTTAGGTGCTACCCTCTCCATGACAAGATTGCTTGATGCCTTCGAATGGTTGTTCAATCGCCTGCTTAAATTTTTAATAGCAATGGTTGCTGTTTCAATTGGCATGTTTGCACTATTGATTCCCGTAAATCTGTTTCTGATCAAACTACAATTGGGATCATTGTGGTGGCTGAATGAAGCTGTTGAATACGCATTATATGTCGGTGTATTTATTGGGGCACCCTGGGTTTTGCAGCAGGGCGCACACGTTCGTGTTGACGTATTAGTGTCAGTTTTGCCAGATAACACGGCGGGGAAAATTGAAGTAGTACTCAATATAATAGGTGCACTGATTTGTGCCATTTTGTGCTTTTATGGGATGAGGGCCACTTCATGGGAATTTGCCGACGGCACATTACCTGACAAAAACCTTCGCATAGCAAATTGGTATATGCTTGTAATATTCTCATTGTCATTCTTTCTGTTGATGATTGAATTTCTGCTTCGATTGAGGTCTTCAAGAACCCTAATCGATGAAAATTCCATTACCTCAAACAAAGCGGCTTTTTGATTATGGAATGGTATTCTGCGTTAATTCTATTGCTGGGCACTGTCAGCGTATTGATGTTTACGGGTTTACCGGTCGCATTGGCATTTTTTGCCGCTAATGTAGTAGGAACCTGGATTTTTATTTCGGGCGACATCGGCCTTGTACTGATGCCAATGGAATTTCATAACGCTATCAAATTTACATTAGTGCCTATCGGCCTGTTTTTATTAATGGGTGAAATTCTGCTTCAGACCGGGGTAGCTTTCAAAGCAATTGGTGCCATCGATAAAATGATTGCCAAAATTCCTGGCCGCCTATCAATAGTCTCTGTTGTCGGTGGAACAGTATTTTCATCCTTGTCAGGCTCAACTATAGCCAATACCGCGATTCTGGGCTCGGTATTATTACCGGACATGATGAGGCGCGGATATAAACCTTCCATCGCAATGGGGCCTATTATGGCCGTAGGAGGAATTGCCATGCTGATACCGCCATCGGCTTTGGCGGTTCTATTGGCCAGTCTGGCGGAGCAATCTGTTGCAAAACTTTTAATCGCCGGTATTATTCCCGGTATGCTGATGGCATTGTTATTTTTTGCCTATGTGATTATTCGATGTACACTTGATCCTTCGCTGGCGCCCGCCTATGAACCCGATGACGAGAGTATCGACGCGCCGGTAAAACTGGATTTAAACTGGCGGGGGAAAAAGCGATGGTCTGGGACTTATGATGGAAATCTGAAACGATTTATTAACAGGTCACTTCCTTTCATTCTTTATATTTTACCACTCGGCAGCATATTTGTCGTCGTCGTCGGCAGTATATTTTTCAAACTTGCAGCACCAACTGAAGCTGCCGCTTTGGGATGCCTCGCATCATTGGCTGCTTGTTATCTGTTCCGAATTTTCAAGAGCACTATCGTGATTTCTGGGGTAGATGGCGCCGATTTTGATTTCAGTTCAATTTGGAAAGCTCTTATTGAAACCGCTAAAATTAACACAATGATCTTGTTTATTATTGCCGGATCCCTGGTTTTCAGTCAGGCGCTGGCAAATTCCGGTGCAACCAATGGTCTGCTTCAACAAGTAATCTCCCTGGACCTTAGTCCGTTGGGGGTCGTAATTATTATGATGTGCGTTTTGCTCTTTCTAGGTGCATTTATGGATCAGGTCAGCATGCTGCTATTGACCCTGCCATTTTTCCTTCTTGGCTCGACATCCCTTCAGGCAGTGTTCAATATTGATGTTACCTGGTTGATGGTACTGATGTTGATCACGATGGAGATTTCACTGCTCACACCACCTTTTGGTCTGTTGTTATATGTGATGAAAGGCGTCGCGCCATTTAAAGTGACACTAGGCCAGATTGTACTCTCAGCTATGCCATTTATTTTCATTGAACTTGGCGTATTAGCCCTCTTGATAGTTTTTCCCGAAGTGGCAACCTGGTTGCCGGGTAAGGTTCAATAATTCAATATGCCCGATTGACTTTCAAAGCTGAAATTGAGGAGAATGACTTTGAAAAGTAGTAAGAACTGAAACTGCAGGGTGTCTAGAAAACGCGGGGCTATTCACTTGCAATCTTATCTCCTCCGAGGCACGCGCCCCTGTGTTATTGAGGAAAAGGGGTTAGGAACCGCAATTAAGGCCTCCATCTCATTCTTGCTCATCCATGATATCGGTTGTTGTGCTGCCTTCTTCGTTGCAATAGAGCAGATCTGCCTACACCAGGCGATACGAGCCGGATCACGGCTAGACCGTTTATTGTTTACACGGAAGCATTTGATGGGCCAAGCCAGTTCACTCGGAAAGGCGCAAAACGCAGTGCGATCTGGTTGATCGGACAAGTTTTGCAACGCCGCAGATGAACTGGATTGGTCCACCGAAGGCTGTCTATTCACGTTTTCTGGACAGCGTTATGCTTTTCTTGTGGTCAACCAGACCACGGCGAAAATCATGCCTTGCCAGTAAACGTGAATAAACGATCAAATGATTCCGTGTAAACAAGAAGCGGTCTAGCGATGAAGCGGGCAAGGGACCGGATTGCCGTGAGGCGTTGGTTGCGGGTCTGCACCGAACAGCCGCGCTCCTCCTCAATATCTGCTTCAAAACCGAATGTCTGTGCGCCCACCAACGGACGGTCAGACATTCGTTACTGAAATTCATAAATCAGATTAAGTCACGGACCTGCAAACCGAGCCTGGATGTTTGAAAGCTGACCGGCGCAGCAGGCGGTAACCGCTATTCAGCGATACCCGTTTTTGATGAAACTGTATAACATATTCAGGTAATTTCAGTTCCGGTCTTGGTTGTTTTGTCTTCTACAGGTTCGGCTACTGATTCCGTATCAATATCGCCCTCATGGGCACCGCCGGCTTTGTTATCGGGCAGGGAAATTTCTTCAATCTTATTCCCATCGTCTTCCGTTTCCTCATCAGTGAAATAGCCTCGTCCAATTTTATAGGCGGTTTTGAAGGCTTTCCCAGCCAAACCGTCGCCGGTGAAATCTTCATCATAATCGTTCATACCATCAAGAACTTCAAAAACCGAATCTGATGCCCAAAGTTTTCGCAACGCCTTTTTTTGTATAGCTTGTGGAACACCGGTCTGGACAAAACGTGTGTAATCAGATGATTTGTCCAATGCATCAAAATCGACATCGTCAAAGTCAGCCTCCGTTAACGGGCCATTGAATACTTGGTTATTGCCCTCGGTTTTTTCGTGTTCTTGTCCATCCGGCAGACTGGTTATTTTTTCTGTTTCATAGTTATCGCCGTCCTGTCCATCAGCGATTTTCCGCTCAGACCAACGCGCTGCAAATCCTTTTTTCTCGTTGCTCATAAGTTAGTGCCTTTTCTTTTCCAGGTTCCGAATTTCATGCAGGGATTGCTGGCCGAAGCTGTGATCATCATGATACTTCTTCTTTTGTTTTCGTTTGATGAATTCTTCATCTTGTGGGCAACGGGCAACATAATCCTCAATATGCATTCGTAACAATTCAGGCATATCAACGGCTTCAACAATCAGTTCCCCTGAATCAAGATAATCCTGGGCCTCAAAGGGAGATGCGGTTACCAGCTGCACATAATAAGGCAGCGAACTGTCCGGATTATCTTCTTCACCAAGTATCACCCAAAGCATGGCTTTGCCCTCCTGGGCCAGCCCTTCACGATAGGCAGGCGCATCTTTTCGGTGTAGTTCCAGGGGGTCACATTCCAAAAAATAATGTACCCAGCGATCTCCCTCGAGTCGGACTTTCCCATGTACCCCCTTGGGTGCATCAAGCGCAATTCCTATCGGCGCCCATACATAATCCGTCCATTCAGATTGAATATCTTTACGCAATAAAATCACACACAAGGGTATGGTTTCTACAACATCGGGAGGTTCATTCGGCACAATATCCACTTTCTGCCCGTATATATTTTCTAGCATTTTTTCCCAAAAACAATATACTTAAGCCATACAAATTTACAAGGGAAACCGAAATTGCCAGAGTCATCAGCACCTGATAATTTGCTTAAATGTCAATTACTTGCATGTAATTGCGAGAAAACTATGCCCCTTAACGGTGATAAATTGAGCAAAGATCTTGGGTTTGCCCGCGCGGTTGAAATTCATTCCAATCTGTGCCGGGCTCAACTGGGGAAATTCGTAGATGCAATTACTCTTAACCCTGACAAGAAAACAATCGTCGCCTGTACCCAGGAATCACCCATGTTTCAGGAACTGGCTGATCAGTCCGGTATAAGTGACCTGACATTTGTAAATATTCGTGAGACTGCCGGTTGGGGTAAATCCGGCGGCAAGGCGAGTGCAAAAATTGCCGCCCTGATTGCCGAGGCAGCCTATGAGGTAGAGCCCACCGGATTGATTTCTGAAGTGTCAAATGGTGCCTGCATTGTTTATGGCGCCGGCCAGCAGGCGATGGATATTGCATCGAAATTGTCTGAGCGTTTGAGCATGGTGCTTGTACTCACCAATGCCACTGAAGTTCTGGTACCCAGTTCCACGGATTTTCCGGTGTATCTGAGTAGTATTTCAAAAGCTTCAGGCACGATTGGGAGATTTGAAATCACTATCGAAAATCAGGCGGTATTGAAGCCCTCGTCAAAAAGTCACCTGGAATTCCAGAATTCCGAAAGCAGAGCGCACATAGAGTGTGATCTGATATTTGATCTTTCCGGTGGAAATCCGTTGCTGGGAGGCGGTCACGGCCGAGATGGCTATTATTGCCTGGATCCCAATGATCCGTTGAAGCTGTCTGATGCGATGTTTGAGATTGTTGATCTGGTTGGTGAGTTTGAAAAGCCTATATTTGTTTCTTATGACAGTTCCATCTGCGCTCATGGTCGCAATGGTAAAATCGGCTGCAGCAATTGCATAGATCATTGTCCGACTTCAGCGATCACCAGTGAAGGTGAGAACATTCTGGTCAACAAGGAAATTTGTGATGGCTGCGGTCATTGTTCTTCTGGTTGCCCGACCGGTGCTATTTCATACCTTTATCCCGGCAGACTGGATTTGGTTAGACGAAGCCAAACGTTGCTGTCAACCTATCTGGGTGCTGGTGGCAAAAATCCGACCCTTCTCGTGCACGAAACAACTCATGGTGGAGAGCTGATTTCCACCATGGCGCGTTACGGCGATGGATTGCCAGATAATATTCTACCTCTTTCGGTGTACTCGGTAGCCCATATTGGTCATGACGCACTTACGGCTTTTTTTACGGCCGGTGTTCAAAATGTCATTGTGCTGGCCCCGTTAAAAAAACAGAATGACATGGCCTCGCTGAATTTTCAGGTTGATCTGACCAATACATTTTTGCGAGCGATGAAGATTGAAGAATCCACCCGTATTCAACTGGTCAACGAAGATGATCTGGACATCGTCAGTTCAATACTGGAAGATATTCCAAATGCATCAATGCTGGCACCCAACAACTTTATACCCGGCAAAAACAAACGCGAAAACGGGCGACTGGCACTGACAAATCTCGTTGCCATGGCGCCTTATTCGCCCAAAACAATTGAGTTGCCTGAAAATTCTCCTTATGGAAAAATCAGCATAGATACTGATAAATGCACCTTGTGCCTGGCCTGTGTCGGAGCTTGCCCGACCGGGGCTTTGGCGGATAATGAAGACAGGCCGCAGGTGTCATTTACTGAATATGCTTGCGTCCAATGTGGCTTGTGTCGCAATACCTGCCCTGAAAAAGCCATCAGCCTCAAAGCAAGATTCAATTTCGATAATTCCGCTATGGTTCCTGTCGTTCTCAATACTGAGGAGCCGCTGGAATGCACGGAATGCGGAAAGCCGTTCGGATCGAGACTCGCCATTGAAAAAGTCATCAGTATTCTGCAGGGAAAAAATCCGATGTTTCAAACAAGTCAGCAATTAGCGATGTTGAAAATGTGCGAGAATTGCCGGGTAGTAGAAATGGCAAAATCGCGCGATGATCCAATGACATTAGGCACGGTGCCGAAGGTGATGACCGCTGACGATATATTGCCGGAAGACGAACAGCCAACTAAACATTAGAGTATCCTTGATTGCTGCTCTTGGCTGAGTGTCAGTCTTGGACGATTTCCCAGATATCGCCGTGATGGGCACATTCGTCATCTTCGGCTTCAATCATGTGGTAGGATTCATTGATATGCCCACCTGCACTGAATTCCCGTCGAACCGCAAACACTTTTCCGGGATTCACATCGGCGCATAATTCATTGATAAAGGATATTTCCTCTAATGCCGCACCCATAGCCGCCTCCAGGTCTGGTGCACCAAAATTCTCGAACAGGTATCGGGCTAATAGCATTTGCGCCCGATCCATTTGTGAAGAGGAAATTTCTGTCACACTGCCAAATGTCGAATAGCCAAAAGACGACAGACTGAGAAATCCGTTGTTGAATGCCTGTCTGGACTTGCCATCAATATCATCCCACTGTTTATCGCAAAACTGGAATGCCGATGAGATTGCCCATTCACCTTCTTCAGCCGCACTATCAAAAACATTCTTGTCGCTGTCATCAAAGCGAATCGTTCTAAGCATTTTTGCCATAGCATCACATGCTTTCAAATATTAGTACGCGCTCACCGATTTTACGCATATCCGGTTCCAGTTGTTCTTCTGCCTTGAATTTCCATGCTCGGGCAATGGTGCAAAACCCGTCATCATTCCATGCTGCCAGCCAGGATAGAAAATGTCGCGCAAATGTTTCTGTGAACTCGTTTTGACTAACCATCTCCCAACCTTCTTCATCCAGTGTTGTGAAGTCCGGATTGAAGCCAGGCTCATCGTCACTTTCAGCACGGTTAAGGCCTGTTGTCAGGGATAATACCAACCAGTCGGGAATATCATTCTCTGAATTGGTTTTTGCCATCGCAGTTGTCAATTCACCAACGATACCTCCATTAACCACAATACTTCTACTATCCCGAAATTGAACTGCAACCTGGGGTGGCAAAAGCACTGCCAGGCAGTCACTCAGTGCAACCATCGCCAATGGCACCATTTCCAAGGCACGAATACTTGAAACTTCCGGTTCCAGCACAATTGCAATATCGACATTGTTTTGGTTGTGAGACCAGAACAGGTCACCGGCTCCCGCCATTCGATGACGCACCTGACTAACCGCAGCATCAAACGGTTTCTGCGCGCTGATGGCGTTTAGCAAAGGTGGTAAATCCAACTCTTTCATGAAGCGTTATTCATCAAGCTCAATAGTTCCTTCAACCACATGCTCAAGATCTGTACCTTTAGCGGTTAGAATCATTTTTACGTCCATAGATTTGGTTTTGCCAGGAAGTTGCCTTGCGGTTTTTTCCAATTGCTGCTGAGAAGTTACGCCGACCTGCTTGAAGAATTTGCACATCGACATGTTGAAATTCTCGCTGCTCCTATTGCTCTCTCTTTTGGTTATTGAAATACCGTTCAGCATACATTTCCGTTCCATTTTACAAAATCGTATCTGCCATATTATCTTGCCCAATATATTGCAAATTAGGTTGTAAAGTTCGAGAGTTTCATCATACTTCCTGATCCTGCCCGAATGGGCAATAATACCCATTTTCATACCATTTTCAATCGTCCAGGAAGTTGCGGGACTGCTGCCAATCGCGGGATTAATCTGAGTCTTGTTGGGTGTTTGCTTTCAGGTACTCAATCAGTGCCATTCGTTTTTCCTTCTGCGCGATTTATTGCAGAGGCATTTTTGATCCCGGCGTAACGTGTTGCCAACCAAGCGCAAAAAGTTAGTTTATGGCGTTTTCACTTCAGATAATCCACAAGTTTTTCAGGCCTGAGGAGTATTGGTAGCCTTCAAATATTCCAGCGGTTCGGCCAAATATTCCAAACAATGAAGGACCGACCCGGTGTTTACCGCCCGGATTCAGACTATAGCAAACAGAGCACTTGAGCGCAAATTGACGCTCCCCAGTGACATATCGCGCAGTTTCTGAAACCTTCTCGGAAATTTTCCCTGTATCTCCTCATCAATTTTTCTTTGTGACACTTTCCATAAGACTGCAAAATCATCCAGACCGGTATAGTAAATATTTTTTTACTGTCAGAGGCAAAGTCTAGACCGCTTCTTGTTTACGCGGAATCATTTGACGTCACCGGAGACCGCAAGTGCCAGGACCGGACGCGGATGGGATATCAGAATTTTGCTGATTGCACCATTTATTAGATCGTAGATCTGTACATCGCCGTTTTGAGTGCCAAATAATATCTGTTTTTGCCGGGCAACCATTTCAAGACATTGATACCCCAACCGTGGCGATGGATAATGCGGATCATCTTGCCCGTAGCGGCTTCCCATTTGGCAATTATACCATCATAACCGCCGGTCAAAGCATAATTGCCATGACCAGCAACATGTGAAAGCGGGCAATTGGAAAACAACCGGCCGGTCATTTCGTTGAAAGCGTCTCAGCAACCAGTTCGCCAAGGCCGATGACCTCCAGTTCGACCTCAAATTCGTCAAGGCCATCTTCAAACACAGTACGGCAGTTGGCGCAGGGAACAACGACTGCTTCGACCTCGCCAATGTCGCTGATCTGTTTGAGCTTTTGTGAAAAGGCCGCCATTTGCAACTCCTCAGCCCGCGGATTGGCCGATACTCCACCACCACCGCCACAACACAGATTGCAAACTCCGGCTCCCTCCATCTCGACAAAATCACTACAGGAATCATCCATCAACTTTCGTGGCTCCTGCAACAGGCCGCCACGGCGGATGATCTGACATGGATCATGCAGGGTAATGCGGCGAGTATCTTTTTCACCAGCCGGCAATCGACCCTCATTGCGCAATTGCTCGATCAATTCAATAATGTGAATTACTTCGAACTTGAACTGGCGACCAACCATGTTGGGTCCGGCCCAACGTAAAGCACCATAGGCATGGCCGCATTCGGGGCTTATCACATGTTTGACTTCCAGCTTTTCCGCCGCATCCACGACCCGCTGGACAAGGCTTTTTGCCATCTTGCCCGACCCTATCTGGACACCGACATTTGTTGCTTCAAAGGCTTCAGAAGAAATGGTCCAGCTTACGCCAGCCTCTTTAAACATTTTAGCATAGGAGCCAATAATCTCGGGAAACCCCATGATCTCCATTGACGAGAGCAGTGCCAAATAGTCGGCACCCTTTTTATCAATCTCGATTTTGATGCCGGTTTCAGCTTCCTGATGCGCAATTTGCGCAGAAAGCGCCTTGAAGGTTACACCCATCGGGCTGCCGGTGCGCTCGGCATTTTTCCCGGCGTCAACCAAACCATCTGGTATGATCCCTGCTGCAACATAACCCTCGCGCATTTTTCGAATGGATCCGGCAACATCAATTCCCATCGGGCAAACCAGTGTACATCGACCGCACATGGTGCATGAATCATAGACAAGCGGTTCCCATTGGCGCAATTCCTCTTCTGTGACCTCGGGCGGCACAAGTCCAAAAAGCTTCTTTAGGCCCGCCATTGGAGCCTTGTGCCTTTTGTAGGCTTTGACCATCGGAAACAGTTTGTAAGTGGGAGTATATTTTGGGTCATTTGTTGCCATATAGAAATGACAGGCTTCAGCGCACTCACCACAATGTACGCAACTGTCAGCATAAGCAGCAATATCTGAATCGGTAAACTCAAGAAACTTGTCGATCGCTTTTTGCGCAACTGCATTCATAGGTTCATTCCTTTTCTGCCATAGGTCGCACCGGTATAACCGCGCGACAGGAAGAATGTCATGGCATGCATCAGGCGGCTGAATGGAAAGTAGATTAACCAGATGTCAACAAACAACATATGGGTGGCTTTCAGTGCGTCATGTGATTCCTGCAGTGCAAGACAGCCCGTCAGCATAACCAGAAAGGTCAACCAACTGCCGATGTGATCATCCCAATCCGAAATAAGGCGCATTACCGGATCGGAAAAACGCCGTACCCAAAGCATAATCAAGCCGGCAAATGCAAACTGTGCAGCAATGATAAGACCCCAACGTGGTAATGCCGGCCAACGGATATCCCATATACGGTCATGGAAAAACGTAATATGCGGTGCTGCAAAAATCACTAGGACAAACAGCCCTAAATGAAATGAATATCCGGCAACTATATGCACCCATGTACGTTTGGCGAAAACCTTTCGAGGCAGAAAGTGGCGCAGATTTCCTGCAATAAACCCCACATTGGCTGAAGCCTTTGGTGGTGAAATATCGGTTTTTCGCCCAATCGCTATGATGCCCAAAATCCGCCAAGTCGCACCTATCATAAACACTGTGACGGCAATGTAAAACAACGGCCCTTCAAATATTTGCAATAATGACATTTCAAGTCTCCGTTGTTTGGCTTTGCGCACTAATCTGGTTATGGTCAGGTATCGACTGGCTGCCCTCCGCTTCCGGATTTGCAACCTTTTGCCCTGTTACCTCTTCATACCAAAGATCATGATGCTCTTTAGCCCAAACCACATCCACGTCACCGGTGGTCATGGAATCCAGTGCGCCTTCCATACCCAGGGTGCCAATATAAATGTGTCCCAGTGCAGCTGAGATGAGAGCAATTGCGCCGATCGCATGAACGATGACCGAAATCTGTAACAGTTGCAAACTTTCTGCCAACCACGGGAATTCCAGAATCATCCCGGTAATCGCCATAATCGATCCAGCAATCACCACCAGCCAGAACCAGCCTTTTTCCCCGAAATTATAATGACCGGCGCTGGCATGAGGTCCGAGCAGGCCGCCACCTTTAAGTATCCATTTCAAGTCTGCCATCTGGAAAAAATTGCCCCGAATAAACATGAATGTGAGCCATATCAGCGCAACAATAAACAACGGCCCAAACAGATTGTGCCCTTGCATAGCTGCACTGGCAACTATTGAATGGGCGTTTTTTCCTATTACTGGCATCAATACAGTTCGCCCCAGCAACAAAATTAGCCCTGATATCGAGAGCAGGATAAAAATACTTGCCATAAACCAATGGGCTGTACGATGCGGTAGTGAAAATCTGGAAATTGTTTCACCCGAGCGCCCGGCCTTGAGACGAATTTTTCCGCGTATGAGATAAAACAGGACAATTAAGAAAATCGCAGTTGCCAATACCCAACCGCCATATTTGACAATATATGTTTTGCGAACAATTCGCCATTGTTCTCCCTGTGCCTGGATCAATTTGCGACCGCTTTGGCCGCTCGTTGCAAGCCCATCCTTGCCGTGGCGCAAGTCGCGCCAGTAATCGCTTTGCGAATTTGTTCCCAGCGTATTGGATGTGCCAATTTGTTCGTCAATTTGTTTGTCAATACCCTGGTTTACCGCATTTGCAGGCGGGCGCACGGATTGGGCCTGTAATGATTCCAATGGCATTACTATCAATGCAAACAGGAACATCGCAGCAACCAATTCTCGCAAATCCATGTTTATCTCCCGTCCTGGACAGTTTTGCTTTTGCCTACCAGATGCCTATCGCTAACAATTTCCATTGTCCGATTCACGTGTCCGATTCATGATTGCCGCATGTATATTCAATGTCGAATCAGTGCGCAGAACCAGTCTGCGCACCGTTATCAGATTTTAGGTCCGACCCTCGCCGATATAGGCGCGACCCCAACCCCAGGCACCGGAACCGAATCCACGTCCGACCACGCGTTCGCGATAGATATTGGAAACGATGTTCCCATCTCCCGCAAGCAGTGCCTTGGTTGAACACATTTCAGCGCAAATTGGCAATTTGCCCTCTGCTATCCGATTGCGACCATATTTTTTAAACTCTTCTGCCGAGTGATCGTCTTCAGGACCGCCAGCGCAAAATGTACATTTGTCCATCTTGCCACGAGAGCCAAAATTACCGGCTTGCGGATATTGTGGCGCACCAAACGGACATGCAAAGAAACAATATCCACATCCGATGCACAGGTCTTTATCGTGTAACACAACGCCATTCGCGGTCTGGTAAAAACAGTCGACCGGGCAAACCGCCATGCACGGCGCGTCTGAGCAATGCATACAGGCAACCGAGATCGACCGTTCACCGGGTTTGCCGTCACTCAAGGTGACAACCCTTCTGCGGTTAATTCCCCATGGAATTTCATGCTCGTTTTTGCATGCTGTGACACACGAATTGCATTCGATGCAGCGCTCGGCATCACAAAGAAACTTCATTCTAGCCATTGCGTGTCTCCTTAAGCTCTGGTTATTTTGCAAAGAGACACTTTAGACTCTTGCATCTGGGTTACCGAATCGTAGCCATAGGTCATCACAGTGTTTGCTGCTTCGCCCAGGACATAGGGGTCTGCCCCTTCCGGATATTTGGATCTCAGATCCTTGCCTTGGAAGTGACCGCCAAAGTGGAAAGGCAGGAAGGCAACGCCCTTGCCGACCCGCTCGGTCAGCATGGCCTTTACCCTGATTTTGCTCTTCTCAGGCGTTTCAACCCACACCATTTCTCCATCCCTGATACCGATATTATTGGCGTCCGCAGTGTTGATTTCAACAAACATGTCCTGTTGAAGTTCAGCCAGCCACGGATTGGAACGACTTTCATCGCCACCGCCTTCATATTCAACCAGACGACCCGAGGTCAAAATGATCGGGTAATCCTTTGAATAGTCGTTTTTCTGGATTGATGCATACATAGTCGGCAGGCGGTAAGCCTGTTTGTCCGCATAGGTAGCATATTTATCCAGCAGATCACGACGTGGTGTATAAAGCGGTTCACGGTGGGTGGGTATCGGATCAGGAAAGTTCCACACTACGGTACGTGCTTTAGCATTACCAAATGGTGCGCACCCATGTTTGATCGCAACACGCTGGATACCCCCGGTAAGATCAACTTTCCAGTTGGTCTTGTCACCGGACAGCCCTTCAATGAAGCTGCGTTCATCAGCTGTGAGATCCGAATCCCAGCCAAGCTTTTTCAGCATCCCCATGGTGAATTCCGGGTAGCCATCCTTGATTTCTGAATCAACCGGATAGGATCCGTCAGCCAGCAGGTTCTCGCTTCCCCATTTCTCAGGTGACTTGAGACCGAAGCGGTTACGGAAACAAAGTCCACCCTCAGCGACCGGTTTTGACGGATCATAAAGGTTCGGAGTGCCCGGGTGCTTGATGTCAGCCGTTCCCCAGCAAGGCCAGGGCAACCCATAATATTCGCCATCGGCTGGTCCGCCTTTGGCCTGTAAAGTGGTTTTGTCAAACGTGTGCTGGTTAGCCATATGCAGCTTCAGCCGTTCCGGTGATTGTCCCGTATAGCCAATGGTCCACATCCCCTTATTGAACTCTCGGGTTATATCTTCAACCATCGGCTCATCATTGTTAATGGCGATGTTTTTAAACATCTCATCAGCAAAACCGAGTTTCGTGGCAAACTTGTACATTATGGTATGATCAGGCAGAGATTCAAAAACCGGTTCGATAACTTTTTCGCGCCACTGCAATGAGCGGTTTGAAGCTGTCACTGAACCATAGGTTTCATACTGCGTCGTTGCCGGCAGCAAATAGACACCATCCTTGCGATCATGCATGACAGCAGAAACAGTCGGGTACGGGTCAATGACCACCAGGAGATCAAGTTTCTCCATCGCCGTTTTCATTTCCCCACCGCGTGTTTGCGAGTTGGGTGCATGACCCCAGAAAACCATGGCGCGCAGATTATCCGGCTGATCCATGTTCTTCTTGTCTTCAAGCACACCGTCAATCCATCGGGACACTGGAATGCCTTTCGACTGCATCAGCTTTTCTGAGGCAAATTTACCGAGAAGATAATCATAGCTGACATCCCAAACGCGAGCCCAGTGTTGCCATGAACCTTTCTTCAGGCCGTAATAACCGGGCAATGAATGAGACAATACGCAAAAATCGGTCGCACCCTGCACATTATCATGTCCACGGAAGATATTGGCACCGCCACCGGATTTGCCGATATTGCCCAGCGCCAGTTGCAGGATGCAATAAGCGCGAGTGTTGTTGTTCCCGTTGGTATGTTGGGTTCCACCCATGCACCAGATCAAGGTGCCAGGCCGATTGTTGGCCAGGGTGCGAGCGACGCGTTTTAGCTGGCTGCCAGGTACGCCGGTAACGCGTTCACATTCTTCAGGGTTCCATCGGGCAACTTCTTCGGCGATATAATTCATGCCCCAGACACGCTGACGGATATATTCCTTGTCTTCCCAGCCATTTTCAAGAATATGCCACAATATACCCCAGATCAGCGCCACATCAGTACCGGGACGCATGCGAACATATTCAGTCGCTTTCGCTGCTGTGCGAGTGAAGCGCGGATCACATACGATCAAGGGCGCATTGTTGTTTTCCTTGGCTTTCATCAGATGCTGCATAGCAACCGGGTGAGCCTCGGTCGGATTTGAGCCGATCAGAATCATGGCTTTGGAATTGTGAATGTCATTATAGGAATTTGTCATCGCGCCATAGCCCCAGGTGTTGGCAACACCGGCAACTGTGGTTGAGTGACAGATACGCGCCTGGTGGTCACCATTATTAGAGCCCCAGAACGCATAAAACTTACGGAACAGATAAGCCTGTTCATTGCTGTGCTTGGCTGAACCAAGCCAATAAACTGAATCGGGACCGGATGTCTTCTTGATATCCAGCATTATGTCGCCGACTTCATTAATCGCCTCATCCCAGGAAATTCGTTTCCATTTTCCATCGACCAGTTTGGTCGGATATTTCAGACGACGATCACCATGGGCAGCTTCACGTGCTGCAGCTCCCTTGGCACAGTGGGCACCAAGGTTAAACGGCGAATCAAAGCCGGGTTCCTGACCAATCCAGACACCGTTTTGAACTTCTGCCATTACCGTGCAGCCGACTGAACAGTTGGTACATACAGATTTTTTCAGTTCAACCTTCGCATCAGAGCCGGCCGCATGTGCCTTCTGCACCCGGCCACCGGTCAACGTAGCCGCAGCGCCAATACCGCCAACAGCCAAACCTGATTTTTTGAGGAATGTCCTTCGATCAACCGTTCCCTTTGTCATCTCTTTAAGAGCTGATGACAGTCGGGGGCCTTTCGCAACCTCGCCTATCTTCTTTCTTAACATGGAATATTCTCCCTGGATGGTAGTACCGCTATCGGCACACCTCGTTTGATTGCACCCGAGTTTGAAAATGTTTTCAGGTGATGTTACACAGTAAGAAATCAAACTGGCAGATTTAGAATCTGGCCAGTTTGTAGACTTTCTTTACGTGTTCGGTTTCTGAATACCCTTTGGGACTGTCATCCGACAGAACCTCGCCATTAACCGTTTGTACTGTGGCGGTTGCTGCAATAGCACCCGCGGAGCCCAAACTTGCTAATTTCAAAAACGAACGCCGGTCTGTCGTTGATTTTTCGGCCATTTATCCTGCTCTCCTTCACTTGTTAAACAGATAGCGCCTCGCAATATCTGCACCTCACCAAAACACCGCTCAGTTCATTTCAAAGGCCTGTTGCTCAATTTCCATGAACAGCCTGCCTATGGTTCCAAGTGGTGCATATAAAACTGATTTTTTGGCGCCTTCCAGATCGATGAAGAAATGGCCGGCCCAGGAATTTATGTGATTTTCAAAAAATTTTTTCTGATCTGCCAAAGATAAAGGAGCGCCATAAGTGCCTTCAATCAACCCCGCCATTATTTCAAAAACCGATGAAATATGGTCTTCAGGTTCATTTTGCTGTTGAACGCGCTCAATGCCCATCCTTGCCATTTCAGCGCGCAGTCTGGCCAGTGGTTTTTCGTTCAGGAACCCGGCTTGGTAGTAGGAACCGAATGGCAGTAATTCACCGCGGGTAACGCCGACGAACAGATCGTGGAACTCATCATTGGCAGCTTCAGCCGTAGTCTGGCCTGCAATTTTTGCAAAATTATTGATCGATGCACCAAATTTACCGGCATCTCCGACAAGAGAAGAGGCCATTTGAAGATTGGATTTATCGGGGGGACTGGAAAGAAATCCGGCTGTTAACCGGTAAATTTGGGCGCGTGAAATGTCCTCTTCGCTGATCGAAGGGGTGGATATCGTATCCGACGATTTGGAAATATCAATATTTTCAACAGCTTCCAATCATCTTTCCTCCAAAAAAAAATTGGCGTAATAAAGCATAGTGGGCATATAATCGGAATAACACAATTAATACTATAGTAGTAGTCTGATAAGGTTCAACTGGAGTTGTCAAAGTGGATGGCAAGTTGTTTTTCGCTGCAATTATTGCGTCACTCATGCGGATCAGCCAAGCATCTGCTGATCCGGTCGGTGAGGGAAAAGCGGTAGCTGAACAACATTGCAGCCGATGCCATGTTGTGGGCGACTATAATCCCAATGGCGGCATCTCATCAACGCCATCCTTCCAGCTACTGGTAAATGCGTTAAAGGACTATGAGGAGCGTTTTGATACGTTTTTCGATCGACCACCACATCCAGCTGTAATCATCATCAAGCACATCAAAAAGCGCGACGACTTGCCCTTTAATGCTGCTCCTGTAAAAATTACTTTTGAAGATGTCGAGAATATCGCGCTTTTTGTAAAAACTTTGCGAAAATAGTTTCAATTCTATTTTGCTTCCTGTGCAATTTCTTCATCAGCCAGATGCTGTCTCAGCATCTCGGTATATTGTTCAATCATGTATTTAACGAATTTCTCGTGATTATCAACCTTGATAATTGTGTTGGCAACATAGGCGTTGTAACGCGCAGCTGCATATAGAAATGCCATATGCAAGTCAGTCGCGGGAATATTTTTGTTTTGCCGATTGGCCACATCGATGAAACGATCAGCAGCTTTCAGGAACGCCTTTGTATCCATGTCTTTTGATATCGGATCTGTTTTGTTTTGGTCGCCTGTAGTTTTCATTGATATTTTCCTGTTCCTGGAGACCTGGCGGTTTCGTTGCCCAGAAATGAGATAAATCAAATTCAGGAAACTTTTAGAACGCATTTGTTCCGGTTTGGGTCAGCGTTATGATTGCGGTTGCCGATTAGGTTGATTGAAGAAGGTGATAGTTGCAGCAATATAATCATGAAAGCCTCTAATATGGATAAGCAGCAGGGAATTGCCAAATCAGTACGAATCTGAATCAATATTCATTTGCAATCGGACATTGAGGAAATCCCCATGCGCGTTGATATCACAACCCTTTATTGTTGTCTTGATGATTTTGTACAGCTTTAAGAGAAATGGGAGTACCGCCAACTGATTGACACGGCTCGTAAACGGCAACGGGCGGGCAAGCTTTCATTGCCTGAAATGTTGTTGATAATGATCCTGTTTCATACGGATCTTTTCAAGAACTTCAAATGCTTCTACATTTATGGCATTGGTCACAAGTATCGTGATTGTTTCAACCAATTGCCCACCTGTGAGCGTTTTGTGACCCTGCAAAACCGCCTGTTTGCCCCTTTGAGTAGGCTGTTGCACATGCCCACTGCGCAGGGTGAAAAGACCGGCTTTACGTGGTTGACAGCTCCTGTTTAAGGTCTGCCACAACAAACGGATCGCCAGGCACAGGGTTTTCGACGGGCTGGCGGAACGTGGTAAAACAACAATGGGCTGGTTCTTTGGCTTAAAATTGCGCATGGTAATCAACCACAAAAGCGCATTGGTTGGCGTTCATATCACCCCTGGCAATGTTGATGATCGTGCGCCACTGGCCAAACTGTAAGCAATGCACTGATCACACCTTGACGGTAAAACTCCATGGCATGAGCTGTTATGGGCGATCCTTAGTACAGCGAATGGAAAAACCCCAATCCTTCCCAACACTGTTGCGATAGACTTTGGTTTTCCCCGGATGAATCGGAATCCAAACCAGGCTTCGGTTGAAAGCCTGCCCGGCATCAGATTCAGTTCCGCTCCACCAGTCAGCATAAATCCCTAACCCGGAGTAGGAGCCACCTGCGGTTCGTACACCTGCAGGAATGGCGTACAACCCGGTGACATTCACGCCACGCGCCGCGAAATCCCACCACAGAAAGTTCTTTTCGTCCAGCTTGAAGCGTATCCCTTCACTTATTTTGCCGCGCCAGCCGGTATCCTCGATTTCGCTCTCACGCATACCGGTCATTCGCTCGACGATTTTCCAATCATCATCGGTGGCCACATGCCACCCGTCAGGGCAGAGCCCAAGAGGGCTTCCTACCGCGTCCCACGTGTAGAGTCGGCCGTATTGAGCTACGTTGTTCTCATTATCGTCATAGGCTCAGACCTTATTTATTGGCGTGCCATTCCGGTAATGCAAGGCCCTCAGGTTTTCGATCATCCATACTCGATCGCCAATTTTTGCAATTTTGTATTCGTTACCATCGACATCAGTAACTGTGGTCGTAGTTTCAGGCAATCCTCCACCGAGATAAGCGTAGTCATCAAGGAGGATCAGCGATACCGCCACACCCACGATTGCAATCGGCGCCAGCAGCACGAACAATGCAATCTTCTTTGCAGTCATCTGGTTATCTCCTGCCGCGATTACTCTCTTTCGGACCAACGGATATTCTGGGCAAGTATTGGAGGAATTATACTGGCTTTAACCTGTTACCAAATTCGACAGTCGATCCCTGTACTCATTTAGGCTTGCTTCAACTTTCGGGCTCTTTATTACATCATGTGTATGATGGCCCTCGACAGCTTCAAATCCGCAAAACCTGTAGTTTACCGACAAATTGAACAGCACATCATCAGCGGTTCTGCCAGCGAAGAGAAACTGGCTTTCGTCATCAAAAGCTTCCTTTGGGGCATTCCAAGTAGCACTGAGCAAGTACTTCTTGCCCTGGGACAATCCTCCTGTTCCGTATTGCTTACTCGGATCACTGCGCGTTCGACCATCGTCTATTATGATTTTTCCCTGGCTCAACGCCGTGGTGAAAACCTCGTCCACATACTTCTTGTGCATCCAGGGTGTGTTGAACCAATAAACAGGGGTTTGGGTAATGATGAGATCAGCCCATTCGTGTTTTTCGATCTCCTGGGCCACATCATAGCCCTTTTCAATATGTGTTGTTTGAACTTCACATCCCAGTTTTTCCAGTGTCTTGGTTGCGGTGTCGACGAGAGCTTGGTTCAATTTTCCCTCGGAGAAACCCTCGTACCGTTGATGAGCATTGATGATAAACACCTTCTTGATTGTCATGATTCACCTTTCTTCGAAATCGTTGCGGTAACACTAACGCGCCAAGCCCAATGACGTTAGCTCGATGCTGCATTCAATTTGCCTATTCCTGCAGAATTCAAGGTATGTAGTAGCGATACCAAAACTGTTCTGACATAATCCCGCTAACCTTCGGAGATAATTAGGATCTCAGCGAAATGAATAATGGAGCCACCGCCGCTATGAAAGCATCTGACGAGCTAATCCGCTTGCTGGCGCGACTCGCAGCGAATGAGGGAGTCATTCCTACCGCGTGGCCGGAGCTCTTTCTAATTCGCTCCCACCGACCAGTCGCCCGTCACCAGGTGGTGTATAGACCCTGCCTCTGCATTGTTGCCCAGGGGCGCAAACAGGCATTCTTTGGAGATAGAGTTGTTACTTACGATCCCAACAACTTCCTGGTCGTATCGCTGCAGCTTCCCATTGAAGCCGAGATTGTAGAGGCGAGCGTCGAACGGCCATTTTTAGGACTCGTTCTCGAGATTGATGCCGCGATGGTCAGCCAATTGATTCTGGATATTGATGGAATGGCTCCTGTATCCGCCACGAATAGTCAAATTCAGGGTGCAATGAGCACATCGCGGGCGGACGAGCCATTCATACAGTCTGTTATCCGGTTGTTGCGTGCGCTCGAAGATCCGTTAGACTGCCGTATCTTAGGCCCTGCGGCTATCCGCGAAGTTTCTTATCGTGTCTTGAGAAGTAGCCAAGGAGATGTGTTGCGAGGCCTGGCGCTCAGTGATTCGAATGCTTACCGGGTATTCCGTGTGCAAAGGTTTCTCGAAGAAAACTATACCAACCATCTCGACATCACCAGCATTGCCCGCAACTGCAATATGAGCGAATCAACCCTGCACCATACATTCAAGGAAGCGACCTCGCTGTCACCAATTCAATACCTCAAGAAGGTTCGTCTGCATCAGGCGCGCCTGATGATGGTCAATGCAGGGCTCGGTGCTGGTGAGGCTGGATTCCAGGTTGGCTATGAAAGTCCTTCGCAATTCAGTCGTGAGTTCAAGCGGTTGTTCGGAGTTCCACCAAGCCGGGCTTCTGAAAGCTTGCCGGGGGTGACTGCGGTGTCAAAACAGGAGAACCAAGATGAAAACGGCTCACATCAATCGCATACACCACAGAACATCAGGTTTTTTCAATGAGATACTGATGGCATAAACCACCAGTCGGATGGTCAGAAACAGTCTTCATCCGAACCAAATGATGTCCAAATTGCGGCGTGAAATGAACGCCTGCCGATGCGCTTGCAGTGATAAAAGAAATGGCTGGGCGATGGTCGGACGATCATATTGCAGTCTCATTAAACCGGATGGGGACGCGCACGGGACAGAACAAGACGTGGAACGCCAAACGGGTCTCGTCGATCAGGCGGGTCAATGGAATAAGCGGCTACCTCTCCGCCGACAAAGCCGGGCAATGGTGTACTGGACTTACCCCGATAAAGTGGAGGGACTTCTGATAACTTAACGGTAACAGGAGGACCCAATGGTCAAAAGAGAGCGACGAGTATTTACAGATGAATTCAAGCGCGAAGCTGTTCGGC
>JAAENI010000808.1 GCA_024224595.1 Hyphomicrobiales bacterium | reverse complement strand
TCAATTGGAGCAACTGCCTTACTATTCCACATTCCGCGGTACATCCAACGATGCGGTTATTGAGTTGAGCTATATGCTTCGCGAATTCTTCAATCCGGATGGGTTAACACGAGCATTTTTTACATCCGGTGGCTCGGACAGTGTGGAAATTGCGCTACGCCTGGCCCGCCAATTTCACAAAATCAGGGGTGAATCCGGACGAATAAAATATCTCAGTCTCAAGAAGGGTTATCATGGAACCCACACTGGTGGTGCCTCAGTGAATGGTAATTCTAATTTTCGCACTCAGTATGAACCGCTTTTGCCCGGTTGCCATCACATCCCTGCCCCCTATACCTATCGCAATCCTTTTAATGAGGGCGATCCGGGCCGGTTGGCGCGACTTTGTCTTGCAGCAATGGAAGATGAAATTCAATTCCAGGGTGCGGGAACTATTGCAGCAATGATTATGGAACCCGTGTTGGGTGCAGGCGGTGTGATCCCGCCTCATGAAAGTTTCATGCCAGGCGTGCGCGAGATATGTGACAAATATGGTATTTTGCTTATCGCTGATGAAGTGATTACAGCTTTTGGCCGTACAGGTAGCTGGACTGGGTCAAGACACTGGCGCACTAAACCTGATATGGCGTGTATCGCCAAGGCCATTACCAATGGTTATTTTCCCTTTGGTGCAGTGATGATAGCCGAAGAAATAGTTGAAGCTTTTGAAAATGATACATCAGGCGCTGGCTCGATTGGTTCAGGTTACACCTATTCTGGTCACCCTGTTGGTGCTGCGGCTGCGGTGGCTTGTCTCAAGGAAACTTTTCGTTTGAATATCTGTGAAAATGCCGGTACGCGCGGTGCAGAACTCTACAGTGGTCTTCGGTTGTTGGGTGAAAAATTTCAGATAGTTGGAGATGTACGTGGTGGCCATGGATTGATGTGTGCACTGGAACTGGTTTCAGACCGCAACCAAAAAACCCCCGTCGGAAAGGAGATCATTGCGCAAATTCATGAGGCGATCTACAGGGCTGGCGTTATGGTGCGTATATCCGGACCCAATATCATCCTGTCCCCACCCCTAATTCTCAATGATAATGATGTTCTGGATATTCTCAGGGCGGTTGAGCACGGCCTGTCATCAGTTTCCCAGCCTTGAAACTTGAATAATTATCTGCCGCTTTCTTTACTCTCCAGCGCTGAACAACTGCACGGCAGCACTTGTTGTCATGTCAAGAAAATATGTGAATTCTGGTAATTTGGTCGATAAAACAAATTTGCCTAGACCGCTTCTTGTTTACACGGAATCATTTGACCGTTTATTCACGTTTACTGGCAAGGCATGATTTTCGCCGTGGTC
>JAAENI010000807.1 GCA_024224595.1 Hyphomicrobiales bacterium | reverse complement strand
GACCTTGGAAGCACCAAGCTTGGCCGCAGTGTTGAAGCCCGCAATGCCCTGATTGCAAAAGTTCTGTCTCACCTTGATAAAATCGACTTTGCACTTGGTAGCGTTGATGCTGATGTACTGGGTGATGCTTATGAGTATTTGATAGGGCAATTTGCATCTGGTGCCGGAAAGAAAGCCGGTGAGTTTTATACCCCGCAACAGGTTTCAAAAATTCTCTCAAAAATTGTAACGCTCGACAAGAAACGCATCAAATCAGCCTACGACCCGGCTTGTGGTTCAGGTTCATTGTTGTTGCGTATTGGCAAGGAAGCCGAGGTTGGAGAGTTTTTTGGGCAAGAGCTCAATCGCACCACCTACAACCTTGCCCGCATGAACATGATTTTGCACGATGTGCATTTTTCCCGTTTTGATATCAGGCAAGAAGATACGCTCGAAGAGCCCCAGCATCTTGATATGCGCTTTGAGGCTGTTGTAGCCAATCCCCCCTTCTCTGCGAAATGGAAGGGAAAAGATAACCCGCTCAATGAAACCGATGACCGTTTCTCACAATACGGTCGTTTGGCACCCGGCACCAAGGCAGATTTTGCCTTTGTGCAGCATATGATTTTTCAACTTGCCGAGAATGGCACCGCCGCCGTTGTCCTGCCTCATGGGGTTTTGTTCAGAGGTGCAGCCGAGGGTATTATCCGCGAATACATCATCAAAGAGCAGAATTATCTCGATGCGGTTATCGGACTTCCACCAAACCTGTTTTATGGAACATCAATTCCTGCCTGTATTCTGATAAAGAAAAAGTGCCGTGTGCACGATG
>JAAENI010000806.1 GCA_024224595.1 Hyphomicrobiales bacterium | reverse complement strand
TTCCATGCGGCCCCGATTCCTGATCGAACAGCATTTGCGTTCAGCAATAGGAGAATTTGGACAGTAAAGTCAATGTCGATCCGTCATATTGCCAGGGCAATCGATTGAATTTGTTGGTGACAGATTGGAGATTTTCTGAATCAAAGGTGTGAGATTGTTTCTCATTGGAGGTTTCCTCATGCCGCAGATGTCTGATTCCCGTACAAAGCCTGTTTTTCTTCAATATTTTGAGCCTGTCGAAGACCCTCGTCAAGCCGCAAAAATTCTCTATCCCTTTGAAGAAATACTTCTTTTGGTTCTGTGCGCGGTCATATCCGGTGCTGATAACTGGACCTCGATTGCTCTTTACGGCCAGAAGAAGCTTGATGTGTTGCGCCGGTTTTTACCATTTGCCGATGGCACACCATGCCATGATCAGTTGGGGATCTTGTTTTCCAGACTGGATATGGAGCAATTTCAGCAGTGTTTCGTCAACTGGGTTGCCGCCTTGCACGAAACCCTGGACAAGGGTGCCGGGGTGATTGCCATTGATGGCAAAACCCTGCGCCGTTCGTTTGACACTGCCACCAACAAGGCCGCCATCCATGTGATTTCGGCCTGGGCTTGCGAGCAGAAGCTGGTTTTGGGGCAACGCAAAGTCGATGACAAGTCCAATGAGATCACGGCAATCCCTGAATTGCTGGCACTGTTGAGCATTGAAGGCGCGATTATCACCATTGACGCGATGGGGTGTCAGCGCAAGATTTGTCAGCAGATCATTGCCCAAAAGGCTGATTACGTGATCGGCCTGAAAGGCAATCAGGGTAGCTTGCGCGATGATGTCGAATTGTTTTTCGATGAACATGATGCGCGTGACATTGCCGACGGGTTTATCAAACAAAACCATACAGTTGACGGTGACCATGGGCGTATTGAGGAGCGCAGATACGTGTTGTGCTCAGACATCGACTGGCTCAATCAACGTCACCAATGGCCAGGGCTGGAGAGCATCATCATGGTTAAATACCGTCGTGAAATCAAAGGCCAAACAAAAACTGTCAGACGTTATTACATCTCTTCGCTCAATGAAGAGCCTGAAAAAATGGCAAGCATTATCCGTAACCACTGGCAGATCGAAAATAATCTGCACTGGGTGATGGATATGACCTATAGGCAAGACGAATGCCGCATCAGAACCGGCAATGCGGCTGCAAACTTCGCGACAATCAAGCACGCAGCCAACAATCTGCTGCAAAAAGCCCCAGGCAAAAAAAGCCTGCCAATGAAACGCCATTCAGCAGCATGGGACGATGATTATCTGGTGAAAATAATTAAACAGTGATGTTCAGTCGATTCCCCTGAGGCAAGCATCTGTGTTTTTGCAAGGCAGAAAATCGAGGAATTTCGAACCGGTTCACCAAGGGGATGGATCATCCCCACGAAGCCCCCATCCACACTCAGATTTTGGCAAAGCGTGGCTGGTGGCTCCGAGGGGATGATTTTCGTACCCATTCATATTATGGGGCTGTTGATTGCCAGTGACGGTCTTCGCTAACCAGCGTATTTGCGAGAATGACCAGCTTTCGCATAACGGCGGTGAGCGCCAGCTTCGGGTGTTTGCCGAGCTTGATGAGCTTACGGTAGAACCGGCCCATTGATCCACTTCTGCTCGTACAGCTGACCGCACACATATAGAGCGCATTGCGGACACTTTGGCGGCCACCCCGGATCATCCGGTTACCTTGTTTTGCACCACTGTCCCAGTTCATTGGTGCAACACCGGCCAACGCCGCGATCTCCTTGCAATTGACCTGGCCGAGTTCGATCAGATCAGAAATCATGATTGCAGCGGTGATGCCGCCAATATTGG
>JAAENI010000805.1 GCA_024224595.1 Hyphomicrobiales bacterium | reverse complement strand
TGGCACAATGATGTCAGACCCTTCATAACGGTAACCCGGCAAAGTTACTGAGAGTCTGTTCAAGAATACACAACAGGGTTTGATTTTGCATAAATTGATCAATATCACGGATATTTTCGCAGCTCAGGGTGGTGCCCTTTGCAAGAGAATAATCGCTGATAGCGGGCAATTTATGCAAAACCCCCATATGCAAAACCTAATGGGCGGGCCATATTTTGGTGCTTATTGGGACAAATCAAGTTTGAGGGCAACCAGCCTGCGGCACTTGATTTGTCCCAATGATCCCTCAAAATATGACCCGTCAAACCCTGTTGTGTATTCTTGAACAGACTCTGAGGAAACAATCAGTTTTTCCAGCCGGATGATCAATTCATTCAGCTGCCTTCGCACTTCGTCTCCTGCGGGGATTACCTCATCCAGGACATCGCCTTCCTGTATCACTGCGAAAAAAGTCTGTCGAAACAGTCCGCTGCCTCCGTCGTATTGCGTACGCCAATTGGCCGACGTTCTTTTTCATAACTGCACAGCAAACGCGGGCCTGCCCAGCTACAAATTGCGACTTCAAGCTTCCAGACCAGGTCAATAACATCATAGACTCCTGTGTTCATACCAAAGCCACCAGTGGGAGAAAACAGATACACAGCATCACCGGCCATAAACACGCGGCCATTGTTGCAGTGATCTGCCACCAGCGCGTGAGATGTCGAGGGTTGAACTGAGAGGATTTCGATGTCTGTCGATTTTCCCGGCAATCCCCCAATAGATGCAATCGGATCGACTTCTTCCAGTATCACATGACAGGTATAAGTCGTCCCGCCATCCCAGTTAAGTAGAAAACCTCGGTGGTCTCTATGGCGGGGAAAAAGATGCTACCATGGCCAAAATTTTGGGCATTCTGAAGGTTTGGTGCAGTTTACCTGCTCTTTGTCATACATCATAATGCGTCCCAGCGGGCACTGGGGTTCAATCTCCACCCCACATGGGACACCGTATAGGCAAGTGGGTCATTCCACCCGGCATAGTAAGAGCGCAGCAGTCGGCATCCAGGCCAGTGCCAGTGATTTCCACCACATTGTCGTCTTCAATGTGCAGTGTAACCGGTGTTTAGATATACCGCTTGAATATCAGGTTGACGTCACCAACATCAAGCACAACCGTCCCGTTTGCTGTGTTCATCAGAGAGAAACAAAGGCACAAGCCAACTGCCAATAAGCGACCTTGTCTTTTGGTTGCAAAAACCCAGCACCGCCACGAACCGGAGCATTGTGAAGATCGATACGAAGGTTAGTGCCTGCGTCTGAGAGCACATGCATGTGTCTGGCGGTTGTGAGTCTGGATAGCGCTCTGTCAACGACAGGTTGTAGCGCGGGGTCTGGCATGCAGCGCTTTAGGATTTCGGGGTGTTCATTGGAAACCATGAAAAGGCAACAACCCTATTGCAGCAATAAATCCCGCTCACAGGTGTGGAGTAGTCCTTCAACCGTACAATCCATCGCCAGACCAAAGGCACTCTGATTGCTCAAAAAGTCTCCATAACCCTCAAATACCTCACTTGAGCCGGTAGAGCGAACCGGGTCGGGCGTATTTAATTCTGGTGAGGGCACGCGGATATGCACTACCCGGGCATTGCGCCTTTGCAGCCCCAGATCGGCCAGATCAACCAGCACCTGACGAGACTGGAATTCTGGCAGGATTGCGACCATGTCTCCCCTATCAACACCGCACAATTTGAAGACGTTTTCGAAACAATCAATTCATTTAGATTCAATAACTTCACGCATGGTAATCTCAGATTTTCAACGAGGCATATAGAAAAAGATGTAACATTCCGGCAGAAGAATGTTATTTCCCTGGGCGCCGACAAGCGGGTAACGAAAATAGCGAATAACCAACTTCATCGGCAATATTTGTTACCCTATTTGCTACAAAGCTCATCATTTTATTGATTTGTCGATTCCATTGGGCTTTGCAGCCTAGTGGTGTATCAGGCGGAAGCGGATTTTTTCCAGAGCATTAGTCACGCCCAGGTTTGGGAAGTAAAAAATGTCTTTCGCAGGTTAATAGAATGCGCTGAAGAAGATTTCGCGCATGCTTCTGTCGATGTTTGACGATGCCCCGTGAACTTATGTTGGCATAACAAATTCAGCCCTGATCGGGCTTCAGCATCCATTTGATGATAAACATTGCAGGCAATATCCATAATATGCCGGTTAAGAAAAAATAGACTAAATGGATCCAGCCACTGGATTGGGCAAGATTAGCAGCGGCAAATGTGGTCGCCAGAATTGCATATAGCGCCATTAGGATAAGGATGAGAAATGAACCTGTTATCTTGCGTACAGTTTGATTCATGATTTCGAAATCCTCGTTTTGGTATTGGAGCGTATCCGGCTATTGCGTATTAGCTTGTATATATATCAACGCTCAGAAAGAGAAATCAATCAGGAGTTTCGGGTCGGACTCTTAGTCCTACTGTGTCACTTTTCTGAAAGTGCATTTAGTCTACTCCACTTGTCTACGACAACACGGGCAGAATTCAAGGGTGTTGACGAGAGTCTGTGCGATGATAATTCGTAGCGTTGCTATAGAGTGGGG
>JAAENI010000804.1 GCA_024224595.1 Hyphomicrobiales bacterium | reverse complement strand
TAACTTCACTCAAAGGTATATTGGCAGATTTGAGTAGTACTAAAAGATGAAATAATACATCGGCGGTCTCTGCCGTCAATTCATCGCGATTTTGTGTGGCGGCGGCAATGATTGTCTCAATGGCTTCTTCGCCAAATTTTTCGGCGCATTTGTTGGTACCTTTTGCCAGCAGAGAAGCAGTATAAGATTGTTCTGTATTATCCTTGGCGCGTCGGCCAATAATGCTTTCGAGTTCTGTGAGATCAAACATTCTAATCGAGCCTCATAGCAATGCCATTATTATTCATATAATGTTTGGCTTCATAGATGGTATATGTGCCAAAGTGAAATATTGACGCAGCAAGCACAGCATTAGCATGACCGTCGCGAATGCCCTCAACCAGATGGTCCAAGGTTCCCACACCGCCTGATGCGATCACCGGTACCTGGACTGCGTCAGCTATCGAGCGGGTTAAAGCCAGGTCATAGCCAGATTTCTGCCCATCCTGATCCATTGAAGTCAACATAATTTCGCCTGCACCCTTTTCGACAACCAATTGGGCAAATTCAATTGCATCAATACCCGTCGATTGGCGACCGCCATGGGTAAATATCTCCCACCGGTTACCTTGGTTTTGATTTGATACCCGTTTGGCATCAATTGAAATAACAATGCACTGATTGCCAAATTTATCGGCGGCCTGAGCAACAAAATCGGGATTCTTGACTGCGGTGGTATTGATTGCCACTTTATCAGCGCCAGCGTTCAGCAGATTGCGAATATCGACTAATTCACGTACGCCACCACCCACGGTCAGAGGCATGAAACAATGTTCAGCCGTCTGACTGACAACGTCAAAAATAATTCCCCGGTTGTCAGATGATGCGGTGATATCAAGAAAACATAATTCATCGGCACCGGCGCTGTCATAGGCAATAGCCGCTTCAACGGGATCACCTGCGTCAATCAGATCAACGAAAGATACGCCCTTGACAACACGGCCATCTTTAACGTCAAGACAAGGGATAATACGGGCTTTTAATGACATCACAAACGGGCCTCATGGGTTTTGGAATTAATGCTAATGATGTTCATTTAATATTGCCAATGCCTGAGCAGCATTAATTCGTCCATCATAAAGGGCGCGCCCGGAAATGGCACCTTCGAGAATATTTGCATCGGGCTGGTTCATCCTGTGAATATCATCCAGTGATGCCAGACCGCCAGAAGCAATGACCGGAATGCTAACAGCGTTGGCAAGCTCTATCGTTGAATTCCAGTTGATGCCGGTCAAGATCCCGTCACGATCGATATCTGTATAGATGATTGCTGATACGCCTGCACCCTCAAACCGGTTGGCCATTTCAATAATGCCCAGTTCACTGGCCTCTGCCCAGCCTTCAACCGCAACCCTGCCGCCTTTTGCATCAATGCCAACGGCAATTTTGCCGGGGAACTGTTTGCAGGCCTGCTTTACCAATTGCGGGTCTCGCACTGCGATGGTTCCCAGTATCACCCGGGCCAATCCTTTTGAAAGCCATTCTTCAATATGATCAAGATTTCGAATGCCGCCGCCCAGCTGAACCGGATTTTTGGTGGCCTTCAATATGGCCTCAACCGCATCGCCATTTACCGTTTCCCCGGCAAAAGCTCCATTCAGGTCGACGACATGCAACCAATCAAAACCCTGTCGTTCAAATTCAAGTGCCTGGGCACCCGGATCTGTATTATAGACCGTTGCGTCGTTCATATCACCGAGTTTCAGACGAACACATTCACCATCTTTCAGATCGATTGCGGGAAATAAGATCATAATGGTACAGTGCTCTAGCTAAGGGTTCCAGCGGAGAAAGTTTGCAATCAATGCCAATCCCAGCTTTTGACTTTTTTCTGGATGAAATTGAGTGCCAATCATGTTGTCACGTCCGACAATTGCGGTAACCGCGCCGCCATAATCGCATTCAGCGATGATATGGTTGCGATTATCGGCAACCAGATGATAGGAATGGACAAAATAGGCATGGCGTCCATCAGGGCCGGTTTGAATATCCTTGAGTAATTCATGTTTATTGATGACATTGATGGTATTCCAGCCAATTTGCGGAATCTTGAGATTGTCATCATCGGGCTCTATTTCCCTCACTTCGCCACCAATCCAGTTAAACCCTTGCGTAACAGATTTTTCCAGGCCTCTGGTTGCCATCAACTGGGTACCAACGCATATACCAAGAAATGGTCTGGCCCGACTGATCACGACCTCTTCGAGTGCTTCCATCATACCATCGACATTGTCCAGCCCTTTGCGACAATCGGCAAATGCACCAACACCGGGCAGTACGATATGATCACATTGGGTAACGGTTTGAGGATTGTCTGTAACAACAATTTTCCCGTCAATTTCATTATCTCTCAATGCTCTTTCAAAGGCTTTTGCAGCGGAATGAAGATTGCCGGAGCCATAATCAATGATCGCGGTTTTCATGCGGTGGGTTCCAGAGGAAACATGCCGATCGAATTCGAAGCGTTATCATGATTACCGGAACCCGCTTTGAAATTCTTAGCCAACGCTGCTGCGGTAAATTCAATGTTATCAGATTGTGACTCCTGTTGCGAGGAATTGCGGCCAAGGGTATATCGCAATACTGCATCATCTTCGCCGTTTGCCTGCACCACACCGATCTGCCACCACCCCTGGTTTTCATATTGTTGGCGAACCAGTTCATGACCTTCCAGAAACAGATATATGCCAGGAATTGCTGATAATAATATCACCGCATATTGCCAGGGCGTGAGGAGTAGCAGAAAAGCAATTGCCAGATAAGCTAAATAGATTGTCAGCCCCCACCACAATCGATGCCAAATGAACCAAATTGGCGGCACTATTGCGGCAACCCATGCCTTGTTGTCAGGCAGGTATATTGCACTGGCAATATTGCTGTTGGGTCCGGATTCGGGTGGCATATAGATGTTGTAGGTATTCATGACTTTTATCTATAGGTCTATCAACAAAATACCAACATATTTTGTTGGGTAATCATCAGTATTTTATCTGAAAAACGCGAATTATCTTAATCGTTCAGGGTGCCTTTTGTTGATGGTATGACACCGGCCATTCCGGGATCAGGTTCAATGGCTGAACGTAGTGCGCGGGCAACTGATTTAAAACAGGTCTCAGCGATATGGTGGTTATTTTCACCATACTGATTAATGATATGAAGGGTGATGCCTGCATTTTGGGCCAGAGCATGAAAGAATTCGCGAAATAATTCGGTATCATAATCTCCGACTTTATCGCGGGAAAATACGACCTGCCATATCAGATATGGGCGCCCGGAAACATCCAGTGCTGCCTTGGTAAGCGTTTCATCCATTGCCAGATCTATGGATGCATAACGCCTGATACCAGCGCGATCCCCCAACGCATCTGACAGTGCCTGGCCAACCGCAATTCCGACATCTTCGGAGGTGTGGTGGGCATCAATGTGGAGATCACCATCGGCTCTGATTTCCATATCGATTAGAGAATGACGGGATAATTGTTCCAGCATATGATCGAAAAATCCTGTACCGGTATTAATTTGATATTTACCGGAACCGTCAAGATCGATCTTCACCGAAATTTTTGTCTCATTTGTTTTGCGATTGATTGTTGCCGTGCGCGCCACTCTTCTGTGCTCCAAAATATTCACAATGAACTATTGCTGCTTGTAACCCGATCGCCACTAATAAATCCATAAACATTATTATCCGCAGATACCCGCATGTGATGAAAGTGCTTAAAATACATTAAAAGCCGGGAATTTCTTTAATTGATTGTATTGCAGCAAAAAACGCCTACATATGATCTCGAATTTATTATTCGAACAACCCACCAGGGGATATTATGGCTGAACAAAATGGATTTCCTTCCATGCATGCAACTACTATCGTTACTGTTCGCAAAGGCGGTAAGGTGGTCATTGCGGGTGACGGGCAGGTTAGTCTTGGACAAACAGTGATAAAACATAATGCCAAAAAAGTTCGTCCGCTGGGCAAGGGTAATGTTATCGCGGGATTTGCCGGGGCAACAGCTGATGCTTTTACTTTGTTTGAACGCCTTGAAGCAAAACTTGAACAATATCCAGATCAACTGATGCGAGCTTGTGTCGAACTGGCAAAAGACTGGCGTACAGACCGGTATTTACGACGCCTTGAAGCTATGATGCTGGTGGCTGACAAGAATGTGACCCTGGCGTTAACCGGAAATGGCGATGTTCTGGAACCCGAGCATGGTATTATGGCAATTGGTTCAGGTGGCAATTATGCCCTTGCTGCTGCTATGGCGCTTTCGGATACCAAGAAATCAGCTGAAGAAATTGCCAGAAGATCGATGGAAATTGCTGCAGATATATGTGTGTATACAAACGGAAATGTGGTGATAGAAAGCCTTGATGAGGAAAAATAACTTTCTGGCTTTATTTAGACCCCTTCGAATAAACTTAAAACTTGTCAGTATGGAAATCAGTGAATGACCAATTTTTCACCTCGCGAAATCGTCTCAGAACTTGATCGCTTTATTATCGGCCAGCATGATGCCAAACGAGCCGTCGCCATCGCACTGAGAAATCGCTGGCGCAGACTGCAACTTGAGGGGCCGATGCGAGAAGAAGTTTTACCTAAGAATATTTTGATGATAGGGCCAACAGGAGTTGGTAAAACCGAAATTTCCCGCAGGTTGGCAAAACTGGCGGGTGCCCCTTTCATCAAGGTCGAGGCAACGAAATTCACAGAAGTCGGCTATGTAGGCCGGGATGTGGAACAGATTATACGTGATCTGATGGAAGTTGGTATTACGCTGACCCGGGATAAGAAGCGCGAAAGTGTTAAAGCCAAAGCTCATCTGGCGGCAGAAAACCGGGTGCTTGACGCGCTGGTTGGCGAGAATGCCGGTAAATCTACACGAGATTCATTTCGCAAGAAGTTGCGGGAGGGATCTTTGGATGATACTGAAATTGAAATTGAAGTGGCCGATATGTCAAGCCCGATGGGCGGTTTTGACATTCCGGGAATGCCGGGTGCCAGTGTTGGCGTGATGAATATTTCAGATATGATGGGCAAAGCCTTTGGTGAGCGCACCAAAAAACGTAAATTAAATGTTGTCGAATCTTACGACATTCTTGTTGCCGATGAATCCGACAAGATGCTCGATGAAGACCAGTTGATCAGCGAAGCACTGGATTCTGTTGAAAACAACGGCATCGTCTTTCTTGATGAAATAGATAAAATAGCTATCAGGCAAAATACTGGTGGCGGCGGTGTATCACGCGAGGGTGTGCAAAGAGATTTGCTGCCTTTGATTGAAGGTACGACAGTTACCACCAAACATGGATCAGTGAAAACAGATCATATTCTGTTCATCTCTTCGGGTGCCTTTCATCAATCAAAACCTTCTGACCTGCTGCCGGAATTACAGGGCAGGCTGCCAATCAGAGTTGAACTGCGCGCGTTGGAAAAAGACGATTTTGTGCGGATATTGACTGAAACAGAAGCCAGTTTGATCAAGCAATATATTGCACTGATGGACACAGAAGGTGTTGCTCTTGAGATCACCGATGACGCTATTGATGCGATAGCCGATATTGCCGTGGGTTTGAACTCAAGCGTCGAGAACATCGGTGCGCGCCGATTGCAGACAGTGATGGAACGGATACTGGATGATATTTCATTCAACGCTCCTGATAAATCAGGTGAGAACTTCAAGGTTGATGGCGCTTATGTGCAGGAAAATCTGGGAGAACTGGCCAAGGATACCGATCTAAGCCGGTTTATACTTTAGCAGTCTGTCGGATTTGCGTAATCATCGCAAATAGAACTGGATATTGATCAGATTTTCCGATCATTTTCGCTAAATATTCCCGATGCTTGCCTCAGATGACCAACAAATCGACTTCAATTCCAGTTCTGCTAGAGAGGTGGTCCTTTACGACCAAGTCCATATCGGTCCAGCCGCCGCCAATGTTCGCCAAAAAAGGTGTGGCACGCATTGGCTCAATCTTTGCGAATCGATAGGGAAATTACAAGGCAAGCCCAATGTGACCATTGTTTGTAAAATGGCCAATGTCTGTTTTGCACATTTTACAGTGGTATCTGCAGATCGCGAACTCTGTTCGGCGGAATTTTTCTTGTTCTTGAAGGAATCCAAAATTGGGTTTAATCTCTCTTTTAGCACCCTGTCTCTGGTCTGCCCTCGGGGAGCAAGATGTAAGCGCTTTTGGCAATAAAATCATTTTGAGATTGTTGGGTTGGCTGCCCCGACCAAACAGGGCAACCCGGGTATTGCGCTTAGCTTAGCGGTTCAAATTTACAAGTGAAGTGGCGCATGAGTTTCTGCTCCCAAGTGATGCGATACCCCTTGAGGCTGTTCTTTATCGCGGCGAGTTCTTCAAAGACCTCGATGATGTAATCAGCATGAGACTGGGTGTAGGTCCGTCGCGGGAAAGCCAGCCGAACTAGATCCATCGCTGCGGGCATCTCGCTTCCGTTGGGTTGGCGGCCAAACATCACTGTTCCGATTTCAACAGCGCGAATACCACCCAGTTCAAAAAGCGCGACAGACACGGCCTGACCAGGATATAACAGCGGGTCAATATGGGGCAGCCAGGCCCGCGCATCGACAAACACTGCATGTCCGCCCGCGGGTTTCACCACCGGGATGCCAATCGCATCCAATTTCTCGACAATGTAGGAATTGGTGCGGATACGATACCTGAGATAATCCTCGTCCACGATCTCGACCAGACCTTGGGCCAGTGCCTCCAGATCCCGGCCTGACAGGCCGCCATAGGTCGGAAACCCTTCGGTGCGGATCAGGTGACCCCGGGCGGTTTCAGCCATATCATTATCATTTAGCGCCAACCAGCCCCCGATATTGCCAAACGCGTCTTTCTTCGCACTCATCGTCATGCCGTCCGCAACTGAAAAACAATCGCGCACAATTTCGGTGATCGAACGATCCCCTTGACCCGCTTCGCGCTGTTTGATGAACCAGGCGTTTTCCGCAAAGCGACACCCGTCAATGATGAACGGTTTGCCGTATTCCCTGGCCAATGCGCCAGTCGCGTGAATGTTTTTCAAGCTTACCGGTTGCCCGCCGCCAGCGTTGTTGGTGATCGTAACCATAACGCACGGAACGGCGTCTCCGTGCTCATCAAGATAAGAACGCAGCTTATCCAGATCCATGTTGCCCTTGAACGGATGCAGGGATTGCGGATCAAGCCCTTCGTCAATCACAAGGTCGGCCCCTTCTGCGCCCGAGGCCTCGATATTGCCACGGGTAGTATCGAAATGAGTGTTGTTGGGAATACGACGGCCGGGTCCTCCCATCATCGAGAACAGGATGGCTTCCGCTGCGCGGCCCTGATGGGTAGGTATGATGTGTTTGAAATTCGTCAGGTTCTGGACAGCCGCTTCAAATCGAAAAAAGGAAGGTGAACCCGCATAGCTTTCGTCGCCTTTCATGACTGCCGCCCATTGTGCAGCACTCATCGCACCAGTTCCGCTGTCTGTGAGCAGGTCGATCATCACGTCATCGGAATGCAGCGTGAATGGGTTGAAATTCGCCTCTCGAATCAATCGAACGCGCTCATCCCGCGTTGTCACGCGGATGGGTTCGACGGATTTTATACGGAAGGGTTCAAAGATAGTTTTCATCAGGGGCTCCTGTTTGTCGGCCCCTTTTCCGCGTGGCAACCATGAACACGAGGGGCCAGCGCTACGGTTGTCCAATGTGCGGACCGCGCTCAGCGCCCTTAAGGTTGCGAGGCATTTAGTTTCACGTTCGAAGGCTTTGATCAAGCCTTTGTTGGAAATTTCAACAAGATGCTGAACCAGCGCAGTCAGGCCATTATTAAGCCGAGTCTTCTATATCTGAATGTTCTAGTTTAGATTCGTTTCGCGACCCGAATTCCGTCGACAAGACCTGAACTTGGGAATAATATTACCTCATCATCTTTTTTCAGCCCCGACAGCACTTGCGCTTGAACGCCATTGTTGTGATCAATTTCTATTTTCCTAACAACCGCTACGCCATTCTCGACAGCGAATACGACCCAGCTACCTTTGTCACGAAACAAGGCGCTTGAAGGAACAACAAGGGCATTATTTTTTTCCCAGATTACGATTCGCGTTTCAACGCGAAATCCGTGACCGAGGCTTTTGCGCAACCCGGGGGAATCCTTAAATCTGATAACAGTGTGCACTCTTTGCTCTTCCACACCAAGTGCTGAAAATTTGGTAAATCCCCAGGGATCGACACGCTCGACTGTGCCGTTCAGATCCTTAGCGCCGCCCCAGTTTCGAATGATTACCCGATTTCCAACTGAAACCTTCACTGCATCGGTCGACAAGAGCTCGGCTACAATTTCCAAATCATTTGATATGTCTCCGATTTCAAGGATGGGTTTACCGGCGGGCAGGGTGGTTTCGCTTTCCTGCAGTATTCTCAAGATGCGACCCGAGATGGGTGCAAATACCGGAATAGCTCCTTTTTGAACGGTGTTTTCATCTTGAGAGTCAGTGTTGCGATTGGTAAAATTAGTTAGCCTGGTTCGAGCATTAGCGAGATCAGCCTGGCGCATCGAAATGCCTGCTTTAGCCTGATCAAGAGAAGCTCTTGCTGCTCGCCAGGCGCTCTCGGCACGTTCAACTGCCACTTGTGAAATAATGCCGCTTTTGCCGAGTTTGCGTTTGCGTTCGATATCCAGATCGGCAAGTTCGGCATCGGCTTTTGTTTTATTCAGATCTGCCTGTGCGACACGCACCGCTGCTTCTGCCGCAGCAACTATTGCGCGTGCCTGTTCACGGGTACGAACATCTAACGCAGCTGGATTTGATGGCAGCATGCGGGCTATTATGGTTTTGCCGCCCTCAACCTGATCACCGGAAGTGACCTCAATTCGTAATAGCCTTCCGGCAACAGGTGTCGAGACAATATAGGCATTGCGAACCTGGGTTTTTCCCTCTTCATCTATTGTAATTATCATCGGTTCCAGTTTGACTATTCCGGTATCCACCAGCAAAGGGCGGGGCCAGAATGCCCAGGCCATTGCTGCCATTATCAGGATGATTGCAGCAATGGAAATCCATGAACGTGATCTTGTATTTGTCATTTTATTCTCTTGTTTTTAAAGATGAAACCAGATCAATTGTACTAATATCACGCTTCACCAGCCAGCCGGAAACAGCAGCTGCAGCTAAAACAGCGATGGTGGCAAAACCGAAGTTCTGCGGTGAAAAAATGGCTGGTATCTGATAGAGATCAGTACTAAATCCCCTGGAAATCGCGAAGGATAGATAGTAACCCAGAATTGAACCGACTGGCAGAGATATCAAAGTGATGATTGCCAGCTCAGCCAGCAATACAAACGCTGTCTCGTTTTTGGTGAAGCCAATGACGCGTAAACTTGCAAGATCTCTGGCTCTCTCGGCAAATGCGATGCGGGCACTGTTATAAACAATACCAAAAGTGATGATACCAGCGATTGCCGCCATGATGTATCGGATAGCACCGGCACCTGAATCAATTATTTTTTTGAAAGCTTCGCGGGCCTGTTTTTTCACGGAAACACCGGCTACAGACGGCAGGTTCTTGATTGTTTTATAAATAGCCGGGCTTTTGGAACTATCAATACGAAGGTGCGCTCCTGATATCCGTCCAGGCTCTCCCAGGGAACGGTTTAGCGTTGACAAATGCATATAGGCAGGCGAACCAATCAGAGTTTCGGCAACGCCGACTACTGGGACATGTAATAGCGGTCGGCGTCCTTCACGCACATCTACAGTCAAAATATCATTTGTCTTTATATTCAAGGTTTTGGCCAACCCCGCACCTAATATGATGCCACCATTTGTAATGCGAATTGACTCCAGATTTTTGTCTACTGCTCTGTTTAATCGGGGCAACTCGACCAAGCCATTGACACCGCCGCGATAGACTTCAAAACCATTTCGCATAATCGCTGCAACATTTCGAAACGGCTCTACTTCAATAACCCCGTCAATACTTTTCAGTTCAAAAAGAATTTTGTCTGACAGGGTATTATTGAAACTAACCGTTAGATCACTGCGGTCAATGATGTTGAAATTGAGATCAAGAGTTCGATCAAATGAACTGAGTACACTGAGCATTCCAACCGATAACGCCATGCCTGCCGAAATGCCGACAATTGCACCGACTGCTCTTAGCGGCTGTCTTGTTAGCTGCCGGATCACCATGCGGGTGGGTTGATCGAGCAGAAATTTCAATGAATTATTGAGATTTGCCGAATGGCTGTAATCAGCAGGTGCGGGTGGGCGCATGGCAGTAGCAGGGGTCAATGCAAAAACCTGACGAAGGACAAAAATACCACCGGCTGAGGCTGACAGAACACTGATCACTATGCCAATAAGAAATGTAGCGGAATCAACTTGAAACAGCAGGAACGGGAATTTGTAATAGGTCTGATAGACGACCAGTAAACTGCGGCCCGATAGAATGCCCAGAATACAACCCAGTAATGCACCTCCTATAGCAATGGTCTGTATAAATTTGAAATAGTGGACCCCGATTTCAAAACTGGAATAGCCAAATGCCTTGAGCAGACCAATTTGTTCGCGTTCGGATTGAAGCATTCGCGATACAACGATATTCAGTAAAAACGCGGCGACTGTCAAAAACAGTGGAGGTACTCCCCTGCTTGATAATTTCAGGCCGTTTATTTCCTCCTGTATAAATCGATTTGAAGTGTGATCACGCAATGCGTAAGCACCAATTCCACCCGAAGATGATAATATGCGATCGACGCGAGCCAGAATCTCGGATAACTTACTTCCCCGCGATACCGATAACAATGCTTCATTGAATGCACCATTCATATCATAAGTTGCGGCAAGTGCGGATTTGCTCATCCAGATGACCGCAAAACGGGCATCATCGGGCATGAATTCACCAGGAGGAGCAGAAAACAGAAATTCTGGAGATTGGGCGAGGCCAACAATCTGAAATGATCTTCTCGATCCATTCATTGTTGCGGACAATTTGTCACCGGGTTCCAAACCATGCACTTTTGCAAATCCCTCAAGCAACAATATTTCATTCTTGTGGTTGGGATTAATTCTTCTGCCTGCGGCAAGATAGATGTCATTGAGGCGCGGGGTACCAATATCAGGTTGGGAAACGGTTTGCGCGCGTAGTGGCGTTTTGATTTCAGGCAGGTTGATCAGGGCGCTGCCGTTCACTCGACCTTCAACTGAAGAAACCCCGGGAATTCTCGCAATTTCTGCCAGCAGATGATCAGGCGCCCTTTTCACTGGTGCAAATATATCTGCCAGACGGTAGCGTTGATAATATGCCTGTTTGGTTTCCTCAAGAGAATTGACCAGACCATCCATCATGATCAATAACATCACACCCAGCGCAATAACTACTGATATTGCTATGGCCTGGCCTTTCATGCGCCACAGGTCACGTACTAATTTTCGGTCAAGCGGTGTCATGCTGTATTTTGTTTCCCAATTACCACTCAATTTGCTCCGCAGACAATTTTGATTTGTTGATAATAACCTTACGAATTCCACCATCAGAAAAATGAATGGTGCGATCTGCCATATCTGCTGTCGCGGCGGCATGGGTAATGATCAATACTGTCGTTCCCAGGTTGATATTCACATCCTGCAATACTCCCAACACGGTTCGACCTGTCTTGCTATCGAGTGCCCCTGTCGGCTCATCGCAAAACAATACGGTTGGGCGTTTGGCTACGGCACGTGCAATGGCGACACGCTGTTGTTCACCACCTGATAATTGTGCCGGAAAATGATTAGCTCTGTCTTCTAATCCAACGAGTTTTAATGCTTCGCCGGGATCGAGTGGATCGTTTGATATTTCGGTCACCAGTTCTACATTTTCCAACGCTGTTAAACTGGGCATCAAATTGTAGAACTGAAATACAAAGCCAACCTGATGTCTTCGGTATAATGTGAGTTGATGGTCACTCATTGAAGTCAATTCTTCATCAAAAAAATGAGCACTCCCTTCGCTGGCATGATCAAGTCCGCCCAAAATATTGAGCAATGTCGATTTTCCGCTGCCTGAGGCTCCCAAAAGAACAACCAGTTCACCGGCCGGGAGTTCCAGATCTACTCCACGAAGCGCATGGACAGCGGTCTCACCAGAACCATAGGTTTTTGTAAGACCGGATGTGGTAAATGCATTTTTGGTTTTGGTAGTACTGGCAGACATTGGGCTTCAAACAACTTGTTTTGTGTCTGGATTATCTTAATACGGAACCATTAAAGCTGATATTATTCGATATAGATAGTGTAGTAATTTGGCTGAATTGCGATTAATCGATGCGAACACTCTGGGCTTATCGAACGGTCATTGCCCGTTCAGGTGACAGCCAGAATGGTGGAAGCCAACCAGCAATATTGGAAAAAGGAAGGCAATCCGGCTTGAGACTGATGCCGAACTGGTCCTGCATGAATTCGCGGCGAAGCATGATACGTTCAAATGCCTGCGGATATTTTTCAGCAAATTGTGACCGGCCGTTTTTGTCAAGTAATACAATTCCATCTTCAATATTAGTTGTAAAATATGGAGAACCGGTTCCCGGAATGACATCAACCTGGATCGCCATGCCTGAATGCAACCTGGATTGGCTGCCTTTCGATATCGGCGTGTGCATCCATTCTTCCAGATGTATTAAATGACCGGGATTAAGTTTGATGCCAAAAAATGGATCGCCTAATCGTTTTCGGATTATTGCATCAAGAGTGCCACCCTCAATGCCAATTTCGATTGTCTCCAGCCATTCGACGATTGCCTCAAAATAGGGTGCCACCAGAACATTGGCATAGTCTTTAACCGGGCCAGGGAGATCATCAGCATCATGTGCCAGCCAACCGGCACGGCAATTTAATGCACCCTGAACGCCGTAGGCAGAAGTAATCGCATCACCTTTTTCAATAATTTTCGATGTTGGACTAAGCAGACCATGCCAGGCCCTTTTTCCTGATGATAGCATCGGGTGGCATGAAAGTGGCATTCCAATAGGCTGCAGTGCCTGGGCTGCTTCAAATTCTCGCATGCCAGGGCGAGTGGAATGAACAACGCGTTTGATGGCTTCAGAGGTATGGCACGCGGCAAATTCATAGCGAGCAAGTTCATCAATTGTATTGGTTGCACGCAGCCCGCTTTCAGGAGCCATGAATAAAGCGCCGGCATTGTATAGATGGCCGTTCTCACCGCATATCCTGCGTAATGTATCAACGATATAGGCGGGAATTTCGATCCATGACTGATAATCGGCGTGTTCCTGTTTTGAAAAATACTTCCAGCCGCATACCCCAATACTCATACTGTTTTTTATGCCTGCCTCCACCAGTAGGTCGGCCAGGGCCGGCGTGCTACTGCGGTCCTGCCCCATCAGTCCCAGAGGCTGATAAAGTCGCACCTCCATTGGCAGGGGAGCAGTAGCAGCTACCCCAGAATTTTCCGGGCCGGTCAGAATTATCGGTTCTCTTGAAGGGATAGCGATCAGTAAGGCTTCTTCGAAGCGGGGATCAAATCCCGTCAGCCAGGCCATATTGGCAGCGTGTTCGCGATCGGCATAAACAACAACTGCATCTGCGCCGGACGTAGCAATGTGCTCCATTAACATGGCGTATCTTTTTACATAAACACTGTCTTCCAGATTTGGCTGTTCTTCAGATACACCAAATTCCGGCAAACTGATCCGGGTAAGTCTTGCGTGTGGCTTTGATCTGTTCGACATTTGATTTTGCCTCTGAAAACCGAGCAGTATTTTGACGAAAAAGGGCCCGGATCAAAACATCAATCCGGGCCCCAATATATGCAATTTTGCTTTGAACCTTGTTTACTTGATCAACTCTGCAGACCATGCGCCATCTTTGACAACGCTTTTTGAGAATCGGCCCGCAACATCACCATTTTCGTCAAAGTCCTGTGGACCAGCAGCACCCACATAATGGATGTCACCACCGGCAGCCAGGATCTTCTTGGCTTTGGCAAATTCACCAGGAAGGATAACTTCACCCGGTGCATTGGCGATTAAGCGCAATGAGGCGGCAATTTTATCACGATCGCCAGAACCCGCTTTTTCGACAGCCAGAGCCATCATGAAGGCCGCATCATAAGAGTTGGGTACGAAAGGATCAGCTGCTGGAACACCGGCAGCATCTGCCAGTGATTTCCATGCACCATAGGCGGCTGTGCTGTCATCGGATGCAGAAGTCGTGAATGTTACAGCCGTAAGGTTTTCAGCACCCAGTTGATCAATCACTTCTTGAGATAACATTCCGTCAGCGCCAATGAAGTTCTTGAATGCTGTTGTTTCCAAAGCATTCCGCATCACTGTGATGCCGCCTGAACCATAATAGGCAAACAAAGCCAGGTTATCGGAAGTGGCACCAAGTGTAGCGATTTCTGAACGATAGGAAGCTTTGCTGGGCTCATGGGCCTCATTAGCGGTAACTTTACCACCCTTGTCGGCAAAAGACTTCGCAAACACGCCAGCTATAGCAGCATTGTAGTCATCGTTGGCATAGGAGACAGCAATATCTTTAATGCCTTTGGCCAATGTCAGTTCAGCAAGTGCAATGCCCTGGTATGCGTCCGATGCGGCAGTTCTGAAAACGAGGTCTGTGCCTTTTTCCATCGATGAGATTGCTGGCGAAGAAGCTGAAACGGAAAGTGTCACAACGCCTGCAGGAATTGATACAGATTCTGCCTGCGCAATGGTTGAGCCAGAACATACTGGCCCAATTATGGCTGATACGAGGTTGATGTTGATCAGTTTGGTCACAGCATCAACCGCTGCAACCGGGTCGCAGGCGGAATCTGCTCTGACGATTGTGTATTTCTCGCCACCGGCAAACAGGCCACCCTGCTCATTGACGTGTTTTGCAGCCAGATCAACGGCTTTAGCCATTGGCGCTACCAGATCAGGAATAGGACCGGTTAATCCCATCGGGTTCCCGATTTTGACTTCTGCAAATGCAGTCGAGGTCATTGCCAATGCGGCAATGGAGCTCAAAATTATCTTTCTCATATTAATTCTCCTGTTTCCCGCAGATTAATTACTGTTTGCCGATCGCGGCGGGTCGCGATTCCGGCAAGATACCCGAGGGGTAGCGTTGAAGTATGAATTGTAGCAAAATCCCTATCAGGAGCATGCGCAAATACCCTGCCCGGGTCCTTAACACCCCAACATCGAACATATCCTGATAATTTGCAATGATTTCAATTGAAGTATTGATAACAAGTTCACTGCCAGACCAGATGGTCCAGATCAGAAATGCACCTAATATCGCACCACGATTATTGCCTGATCCACCGGCAATCAACATCACCCAGACCAGGAACGTCATTTTTGCAGGATCGAATGTGTTGGTGGGATCGATCAGCCGTAAATGTTGTGCGAACAAGGCACCAGCCATGCCCATGATTACGGCGCCCAGAATAAATGCCTCAATGCGGCGACGAGTTACATCCTTGCCGGCAGCCTGGGCTGCATGCTCATTTTCTCTGATCGCGGTCATCATGCGTCCCCATGGGGATAATCTGGCACGTTCGAGTAATATGTAAACACCGAAGATGACCAGCAATATGGTTAGAGTGAACATCGGCTGCCACCACCATCTGGGCAGGGAGTCAAAAAATGCCTGCCAACCGGCCGCGTCACTGATCCATGACATCGGTGCGCTGGTATAAAAACGTTCCTCAGTAAAATGTTCCCAGGCCCGTGGAATTTTGTTTATTCCACGCGGACCGTTGGTAAGTTCTGTCTGATTTTTCAGGAATAATTTTATAATTTCAGCGATACCAATGGTGGCAATAGCAAGGTAGTCTGCTCGCAACCGGATACAGATAACACCAATGACCCCGGCAATCGCACCCGAAAGCAGCATGGCTGCGATGGCACCAATTGCCAGGGGCAATCCCAGTCCACCCATATGAAATGGACTGACATCGGTTGTTAACAGGGCATATGTGTAGGCACCTACTGCTGCAAAACCGGCAATGCCGACATTGAACAGTCCAGCAAAACCCCACTGGACATTGAGGCCAAGAGCCAAAAGTGCATATATTCCGCCTACTGTCAGCAGAGACAGGAAATAAAGGAAAAAGCCGAGTAACTGATCCATTAGAATGTCCGCCCTTTAAACAGTCCGCTGGGTCGCACAATCAGCATGATAATCATGATTGTGAATGCCACACCGGTCTTGTATCCGGGGCTGATAAACGGTGCGTCTCCAATCCATGGATAAGCAGATAATTCTTCTGCCAATCCAATGATCAGACCACCAAATACCGCGCCAAACGGGCGTCCAATACCACCCAGGATCGCTGCAGCAAACATCGGCAATAGCATTCGAAACCCCATAGTTGTCTCAAGAAACTGGATATCCATCGCCAGAAACACACCGGCAGCAACAGCACAAAATCCACCAACCACCCAGGTGGCGCGCACTACTGCCTCGACATCAATGCCAGTCACTCGGGCCAGATCAGGGCTGTCGGATACGGCACGCATCGCTTTACCTATGCGAGTGCGTTCCAGCAGATAGGTGAAACACAGCATGATAATGACCGTGCCTGCCATAATCCAGAAATGCTTGTTGGGAACCAGTATCATCAAATCTAAATCGGCAGTGAATTGGCGAACCGCTTCGTTTGGCTTGTCGATACCCTTGACAAATGTCAGCTGGTTAGGCCCCCAGATAAACTGAACGGTGCTTCGCACCACCAGCATCATACCAAAACTTGCCATCACCACCATAATTGTTGGTGCATTACGGAATGGTTTGTAGAAGTAACGGTCGATCAGCATCAAAATGCCAATGGCAGCGAAAATGGCGGGAATTGCAGCAACCAGCGGATGCAGCGACCAACCCAGCCATAATCCGGCAAGGGTGGAAATTGTCCAGGTGAAATAGGCACCGGTCATCATCACCTCACCATGGGCAAAATTTGCAAAACGCAGAATGCCAAAGGTCAAAGTGATGCCTATAGCACCCAGTGCATAGATACATCCCAGAACCAACCCCGGAATAAAATAGAAATTTACAAACTCAAAACCGAAACTAGCCCACATTGATTAAATCCTAATCCCTTCCACCCAGGAACATCCGAGCTACTTCGCGATCCGCGAGGAGTTCGGCTCCGGTACCGGTATACCGGTTACTTCCATCAACCAGAACATAACCGCGATTAGCGATGCCCAAAGCCTGTTTGGCATTTTGTTCAACGATAAAAATTGGCACGCCGGTAGCATTGATTTTCTGGATTGTTTCAAATATTTCACCGCGATACTTAGGTGATAAACCAGCCGTGGGTTCATCAAGCAACAATACTTTGGAATCAACCATCAATGCTTTGGCCATAGCGACCATTTGGCGTTGCCCGCCAGATAGAGACCCAGCTGCCTGTTTGCGCTTGTCTCTCAAATCGGGAAATAAATCATACATTGCTTCGAGACGTTCTTCTATTCCGTCCCTAATTGTCCAGGCGCCCATCTCAAGGTTTTCCTGAACGCTCAGATTTACAAAAACATTATGAGTTTGGGGAACATAACTGATGCCTTTGGTGACAGCCACTTCTGGAGGCGTGTTGGTTATCTCCACGCTATCCAGCACTATCTCACCGCCGCGTATATTTAGCAGTCCCAATACTGCCTTGATCGCTGTGGATTTGCCGGCACCATTGGGTCCGATGATGGTAACAACTTCATGGCTGCCAACAAACATATTAATGTCGTGCAGAATTTCTGTCTCGCCATAACCGGCATAAAGATTGCGTAACTCAAGGATGGGCTGGCGATCACTCAAACGACTTCTCCGCCAAAATATGCATCAATAACACGTTCGTCTTTTCGAACCTGATCCATTGTGCCTTGCATCAGAATCTGACCTTCGGCCAATACGATTGTGTTTTCACACAGATCTGCAATCAGATCCATGTCGTGTTCGATAATGCAGAATGTATAACCGCGTTCCTGATTGAGGCGCCTGATCATATCTATTACTTTTAGCATCAAAGTAGGATTGACGCCGGCACCTGGTTCATCAAGCAAGATCAGCCGTGCATCGCTCATCATGGTGCGGCCCAATTCCAGTAATTTCTTTTGCCCGCCGGACAGGTTACCTGCCAATTCATCACTTACATGGGTCAGTCCGAGGAATTCGAGTGTCTCTTCGGCGCGATCTTGCACTTCGCGTTCACGTGCGGTGACGCGTGAGGAGGCTAACCAATTCATGAAAATATTTTCACCTAATTGAGCCGATGCCGCGACCATCAGATTCTCTTTACTGGTCATGCGGGCGTATTCGTGGCTGAGTTGAAATGTTCGCAACAAACCCTTGTGATACAAGGCGTGGGTTTCAATGCCGGTAATCTCATTTCCTGAAAGATAAATACTCCCCGCAGATGGCTTTTCCACACCGGCAATCATATTAAAGGTAGTGGTTTTTCCGGCACCATTGGGACCAATAAGACCGACGATCGAGCCTTCGGGTACTTCAAAATCCACACCCCGAACGGCCTGCAAACCACCATAATTTTTCGCAAGCGATTCCACGCGCAAAATTGGCTCTGTAGTCATTTAGGCGTTGTCCTCCCCAGGCACTATTTCATCATGCAGATCGTTATCTATTTTCGATATTTTGTGTAGATAAATTATTTAAATCCGATGTGAACCCCATAAATGCGTTTCTCGGAACCTATTGAATTCATGCTGCGCTGTCTAGCACTGATTTTATGGATGATGAATGATGGGATTGAGTTATTATTTACCGATTTGCCGTGAAGCGCTATAATGCCTACTTTGCGCTTTGCTCATATCGGACTCTTTCGTTAGACTCGAGAAGTTCAAAAGAAGTCATCGGGCTGGCACAGCGAATTGACGCTTCGTCAGCAGTTCGGTCATTTGCAGTACCAAAGATTCAATTCTGGTGTAGGATATCAACAAAATGAGCAGAAGGACCTACCTCCGGTTATATTCAACAATCTGTTTTTCGAAGGCTTGCGATAATTGCCAGATGGCTTCGAGATTGGCGTGATGAAAATGCATTCGAAATTGTGTTTCTGATTGCCAGCGATAGATGAAGACATCAAATCCCCTGAAACTTCGAACCACTGATCCAGAGGCAATATCAACATTTAAGTCAGCCCCCCGGTTTAACAAATCCAGAGCAGCTTCACCTTTGATCTCGACTAGAATATAGGCGCTGCTCATATCTGATACTGAAACACCGGCGTCGTCATGCCAGCCATCATCCAGCGAAGGTCCATCGATAACCAGTATTCGGTCCCGCCTCAATCTTACGGCATAATTATTGCCTGTGGCTGTTTGCGGCCAGCTTGTTGCGCGCGGCAGTTTGCAGATATCAAGGCACTTTTTGTAGGGGCCACTGATCAGTGTCTGGCGTTGGGTTTTTAACACAGACAGTTGCAGGTGAGTATTCTTAATTGCCGGGCGCTCCGCACCAATTGCTGGAGCCCATTTATCGCGGTCATCACGCATTCAGTAATCCTCCACCTTTGTCGTAAAAACACGCAGAGGCAATCGTCGCTTGGCGAATATCCCCTTGATTCCAGACGGCCACACTTTCTCCAATTCTCGCCGTACCGTTTTCCAATAATGCCAGCGCAATTGGATGGGCGAGTGTTGGGCTGTCGTAACTGGAGGTAACATACCCAATGGAACGTGGTTTACTGCCTGATTGATCTATCAAATGTGCGCCTGTAACGATCTTGCATTCATTGCCTTTCACCATCAGCCCGACCAGTTGACGTCTGTTTTGTCCATTGGCAGCGTGTGTATGCAGTGCCCGGTCGCCAACAAATGCAGATTCTTTGCGAAGCCTGGGTTGTGAAAAACCGATATCATGCGGCATGGTTTCACCATCTGTATCCTTGCCAACAATAATATAGCCTTTTTCAGCCCGAAGTATTGAAAGCGCTTCTACGCCGATAAAAGCCGCCTGAACTGATTTTCCAGCTTTGGCGATAGCCGACCAAAGAGCAGAGGCATGCAAAGTGGGCACTGAAATCTCGTAACTTGGATCGCCGGTAAAACTGACCCGGGATATGCGGGCGGGAACAGACAGAAAATCGGCCTGCCTAAATGTCATATGTGGAAATGCATCCGGGGATAAATCAATTGACATGTCGAGTTTTGAAAGTAACTCGCCTGCTTTAGGACCACTTAATGTAATCGTTGCCCAGTTTTGTGTTGTGTCATGTACAAATATCCGATCCGGATCGTTGCCATCCTGGCGCCAGCCTTCCAGTGCATTATTGACGCCTTCAACATGGGAGGAAGAACAGGATATAATGAACCTGTTTTGATCAACTCGGGTGATCACCGCATCGTCATAAACAATGCCGCGTTCGCTCAGCATCAGCGCATAACGGATTTTACCAGGTTTCAGAGTGGTGAGCGTATTGTAGAAGACAAAGTTTATAAATTTTTCCGCATCGGGCCCCATGATTTCAATTTTACCCAGTGGGGAAGCATCGATGATTGCAACATGGGTTCGCGCTGAAATCACTTCCTTGCGAATAGTGTTATGAGGGTCATCATCGCCATACCATGCCGGGCGTAACCAGCCGCCATATTCTCCCATTGCCGCACCGACATTTCGATGTTCAGCCTCAAGGGCAAGGCGTTTAGGCGGGTTGAATAATTGTTGTCGTTTGACGCCGCGATAAAGTTCGAATGGTACCGGCACAAAGGGTGGCCGGAATGTTGTTGTGCCAACTTCAGAGATGGTTCGGTTTTGTAATGAGGCCATCACCGCCAGTCCCGCCATATTTGACGTTTTGCCTTGGTCCGACGCCATACCCAGCGTGGTATATCTTTTTAAATGTTCAACGGAAGAATAATTTTCACGTGCGGCAAGTTCAATGTCCTTCACCGTCACATCGTGCTGAAAATCTATCCACTGGCGCTTTTTCGAATTTATATCCGGTAAAAGTGCCTTGATCTGGTAAGCGCTTTGAACTTTTGGAGAAGGCTGATCAAGTGCGGCGGCGCGCGCATCCGCCAGAGCTTCATCCAACTCATATATTCCATTGGCTGCCCCTGCAGCACGCATGCCAGTTGTTGCTTGTGCCGGTATGAATGCCTGGATAGCTTCATTCCATTCAAGCCTGCCACCGCCATGACGCCAGAGATGAACAACAGGTGTCAATCCACCTGATGCCAATATGACATCGCAGGAATGTGATTTTCCATCGATATTCAAGGCGCGCAGTTTTTTTCCACCGATGGCAACCGGGGAATTATCACCGGTATCAAATGTTTCGACCTCTGCACCCGCTTCGCGTAGCAGATTTGCTGTATTTTGCGTGTGAGAATTATTGGATAACAATGCGATTTTTTTACCCACCAGAACGCCATAACGACCCAGGAACTCAAGGGCACCCACCGCCGACATTATTCCCGGTCGATCGTTATTGGCAAAGGTGATCTGGCGATCTATTGCACCGGTGGCAATCAGTATGCGTTTGGCGCGCATTCTCCAAAGTCTTGGTGCATGACCAAAACCACTATCTTGAATCAGGGCAACGAGATTGTGATCATAAATGCCATAAGCTGTGGTTGACAATAAAATGCGGCCGCCATTTCCAGCAATCGCTGCGATCTGATCTCTGATCCAAAGAGAGGCAGGTTTATTTTCGATATTTGATTGCTGCTGGTAAGAACTGCCGCCGGCAATATCATGATCATCAACAAGCACGACCGAACTGCCTTTTTGTGATGCGCTCAGGGCAGCAGCAAGTCCGGCGGGACCTGCGCCAACGATCAGCAGATCACAGGATTGATGGATCTGGTCGCTTTGGTATTCCTCAATGATATTGCCATCCAGTTTGCCCAATCCTGCCATTTTTCGGATTGTCGGCTCAAACAGATGCCAATTTGGGCGCATGAAGGTTTTGTAATAAAATCCTGCTGGCAGAAACGGAGAAAACCAGTCCAATACTCCCTTGATGTCAAAACGCGCTGAGGGAAAAGTATTGACGGAACGTGCCTGCATGCCATCTTCGAGATAGGTCGTCGCTGCAGGGCAGTTTGGCAATTGGATAGCGCCAAGCGAAATATTAAAGATGGCATTGGAATCATCAAACCATGCGCCCCATACACCGCGCGGGCGATGATATTTGAAGCTGCGGCCCATTATTTTTATCCCGTTTGCCAGCAATGCGGATGCCAGTGTGTCGCCAGGGTGACCGGTACAGGATTTTCCATCAAACTGAAACGACAGGGTTTTATGGCGATCAATCAGACCCCGATTCTGGACCCGAAACCCGCTCATTTGAGATCCTTGCGTATTTGTTCACTTGCAAAAACTTCCATGGTCACGGTGTCACGTTGCATGACAAAATATTCCTGACAGGGTAAATGTACCCAGATCTCGCAAGTTTTACCCATGGGGTTGTTGTAATGATTGAGATAGGCCGACCATTGCTCGGCACTCACTTCCTTCATGGTATCCGGGCGTGTCTTGCCGGCTTCACCGGCGAAGTGGAATTCTTGTTCATTGCGCAATCCGCAAAACGGGCAGGGAAACTGTTGCATAATTTTATCCTAATGCGCGATGCCAGACGCAGCACCCTCATCAATCAATTGGGCGGACTGGAATCTGGAAGGGTCAAACGGACGGCTTATTTCATGATGGCTACCGGTTGCCAAAAGATGGGCGAACAAATATCCACCCGCTGGAATAGCTTTGAATCCACCGGTTCCCCAACCACAATTTATGTAAAGACCTTCCACTCCTGAAGGGCCGATCAGGGGTGAGCTGTCTGGGGTAACATCGACGATGCCTGCCCAGTGACGCATTAATTTGACCTTGGCCAATGCCGGGGCAAATTCAACTATTCCCGATAATACGTTTTCCTGCATTGGCATATTGCCTTTCTGCCCATAGGAAGGCACCCGGTCCAGGCCGCCACCGATGACCAGTCCGCCCTTATCTGATTGTGAAATATAGGCACCATAGGTAGAGGAGAATGCCAGTACGTCGATTACTGGTTTTAGCGGCTCAGATACAAATGCCTGTAACGCATAGGAGTGAATTGGCAGTTGATAGCCGGCCATCCTGGCGAGTACAGAAGAGTGCCCGGCAATGGCCGCGCCAAATCGGGAGGCACGAATTGGTCCAAGATTTGTTTCAACACCTGTCATAGTGCCGCCTTCAATTATCACATCTTTGACTTCACAATTTTGAATGATGTCGACACCCAGAGCATCTGCTGCCCGTGCATATCCCCATGCTACAGCATCATGACGGGCAGTGCCGCCTCGTTCCTGTATGACTGCGCCGTGTATGGGATAACGAGCATCGGCACGATAATTGAGTAATGGCGCGCGTTGTTTGACTTCGTTTGCATCCAGTAATCTGGCATCAGTTCCGCCAAGCATCATCGCATTCATGCCACGCACTGCCATCTCCATTTCAGCTTCAGAGTGGAAAACTACCATCAGACCGCGTTGGGAAAACATGACATTGTAGTTTAATTCAATCGACAGTTTTTCATAGAGGCGCACCGACAGATCATAAAGTGCACAGCTTTCGGGGTAAAAATAATTCGAGCGGATTGCCGTTGTATTGCGCCCGGTATTGCCGCTACCAAGCCAGCCTTTTTCGACAATGGCAATGTCTTTGACACCGTGGTTTTTTGCCAGATAATAAGCGGTAGCTAATCCGTGGCCGCCGCCGCCGATGATAATGACCTCATATTGGGCTTTTGGCTTTGGGCTGCGCCATGCAGGGCTCCAGCCCTTGTGGCCTTTGAAAGCCTCTTTGATAATATTGAATGCAGAATAGGTTTTGGTCATGGTTTCTTATGGCATCCAATAATTAGAATAGACGCAGATCAGGTTTACAAATTTGGCCATGTGTCGCTCAGCTTGTAACCGCTTGGCCAGGGGTCATCGGGATCAAGCATATGTTGATGGGTTCCCGTAATCCAGGCTCGCCCGGATATTGTTGGGATGATAGCGTCTTTATCACCCAGTTTTACCACCTCCAGAATTTGTCCGTCAAAACGTGAACCGATGATAGAAAGAGCGACAAAATTTTCGCCGACGGACATTTGTCCTTTTGCCTGCATTACAGCCATTCGTGCGGATACACCGGTGCCGCAGGGGGAGCGGTCCAGTTTCCCTGGCTTGATGGCGACTGCATTGGCGGCTGTTTTGATGCCATCGACGGTTTTAACAGGTGCGGCAATCTGGCAAAAAGAGATATGAGACCAGTCTTTGTTGAGCGGGTGGGTAAATCCTAATTGCTGATTAGCCGCGTTGGTGATTTTCGTGCCGGTAACAGCAATATCGCGAGCTTCATCAGGCGTGATGGAAAAACCGAGTGCTTGTGCATCAACGATGACAAAACTGTCACCACCATAGGCTGTATCTACTAAAAGGGTACCCATATCCTCGACTTCAAGGTATGTGTCCAGCTTGTCAGCGAAGGAAGCTACATTTTGAATCGTGATACGTTCGGCTTTGCCATTTTTACACTGGGCAGTTGCTTCAACCAGACCACCAGGAGCTTCCAATGTCATTCTGGTTTCCGGCTCGTTCATTTCGATAATACCTGTTTCAAGCAGCACTGTAGAGACACAAATCGAATTTGATCCGGACATCGGTGGTGTATCTTCCGGTTCCATAATGATCCACGCGGCCTGGGCTTTCGGGTCAGTGGGAGGGACCAGCAAATTGACATGGCGAAAGACACCGCCTCGCGGCTCATTGAGAACAAAATTTCGTAAAGTCTGATCTTCGGCAATCCATGCGCGTTGCTGCCAAAGGGTGGAACCCGGTGGTGGCACAACCCCTCCAACAATAACGTCGCCAACTTCCCCTTCCGCATGGCAACTGACCACATGAACAACTTTGCTTGCGCGCATTTATTGAGTTCCTTCGCAGTCTGATCAGGTAAATCTTGTTGCTGATTGGAAAATTAGAACAGCAGAATTTTGCAATAACAAATATGTAAATTCAATCTCAACCGGATACACTCTAACATTTCATACCGGGAGTGAAAAGCGTCTTCATTGCGGTTGATTTGGGTCATCATATGGCGTTATGTTTTGATTTAGCATTCAAACTTTTGGGAGTTACCGGGAGGGGAACATGTGACCAGAAAAGCAGAATCATCTGATGAGGAAGATACGCTGCAGGGCAAGTCTAGTTTTCCCGAGGTGCGATCAATCAAGTTTTCCGATCTGAGGAAAATTCTGGCACTGGGTTGGCGAGATTTCAGGCGTGCACCCTATTATGGCATGTTCTTTGGCGCGGCCTATGCGGTCGGCGGGATTGTTCTGGTAACCAGTGTTATCCAATTCGATATGGCGTGGCTTGTCTATCCTCTGGTCATCGGTTTTGCCTTGATTGGTCCTTTCATTGCGACCGGGCTTTATGAGACAAGCCGCAGACTGGAAAATAATACGCCGCTGACATGGGGTGGTGTTCTGGCTGCGGTTTGGCGTCAGCACCGGCGGGAGTTAAGCTGGATGGCATTTGTTATGCTGTTCATATTCTGGATATGGATGTATCAGGTGCGCACCCTGGTGGCTGTCTTTTTTGGGTTTCAGGGATTTGCAACGTTACAAGGGTTCGTTGATGCAGTGTTTACGACAACAAACGGCATTGCCTTTTTGATTGTTGGCCATGTTGTAGGGGCGATAATATCTATGGTTCTTTTTACACTTACGGTAGTCTCGTGTCCGCTTCTTCTAGAGCGTGAGGTGGATATCGTAACCGCAATCATTACAAGTATCCGGGCGGTTGCCGCCTCACCAATCGTAATGTTGTGCTGGGGCGTCTTTGTTGTGCTGGCAATTATCTTGTCTGCAATACCGGGATTTCTTGGATTGCTGATTGTTCTGCCAATCCTGGGTCATGCAACATGGCACCTGTACAAGATCGTAGTGGTGGAAGAAGTTTAATTCCAAAGAGGCTGAATCACGCCAGCGCGGTATTTTTTAAAGATGTATGACATAAGTCAATGCAGCATAAACTGCAGTGATTATTATTTATCTGTTCACCAAAGTTCAGAGCAGACAGTGATTTAATTTGCAATAATGACCTGTAACGTGAATTCCCGGGCTCTGGTGATAGGTCTGAATAACAACATTTAATCCAACCAACCAGAATGATGCAGGAGAACGTTATGCCGATCCCGATGAGATTTGAAAGCCTGTTGCGGGCCGGTATTTTGATGTTTGTCACTTTGTTGCTAATTGCCTTGTTGGGTATCAGTATTGTCCAGGCGCAAAGTAACCAAGCAGATATTGATGAACTCCTTCATGGTGAAGCGCTGGCGAAAACAAATTGCGGCAAGTGTCATAATGTTGGTTTGAGCGGAAACAGCCCAAACAATAAGGCTCCGCCTTTTCGCACACTTGGCGAGCGACGGGATGTAGTGACAATTGCCTCCATGCTGGTCAACAAACAATCTCCCAAACATACTGGTATGCCTCAGTTTGTCATTACACCGACACAGGCTCTGGATATTGAAGAATGGATATTGTGGGTACAACCTGTCGCTCACGGCAAACGTCTGGTGAAGAAAAATTGTTCGCGGTGTCACGCGGTCGGTCGCGATGATGTCAGCAGTTTTAAAGGCGCACCGCCTTTCCGTGACCTTTCCGGTCTATACCCGATCAAGGCGTTAGAGGAGGCCTTTGCCGAGCGTATCGAAACAGGCCATCCAGCCATGCCGGTTTTTGAAGTCACGATGACCCAACTTCGCGATATACTGACTTATATCGAGACCATCCAGAAGCCTTGAGGGCTGGATGGTATTTGGGTCGTGATAACAACAAATAAATGTATTGGGCTGGTGGTGATACGCCAGAATGACGAAGCTTTTGTGTCTGGAAACAGACGCTTGGTTGATCGGTATTTTTACGGTCCCGTGATGCACTTTGTTAGCAGCACTGCCCTGGACATTGTTGCGCTGAACAATAAACTCCGATTGAGTAGCATGATCTATGTCGTGTCATCCCGGAATCCATCGGGGTGAGTTGGGTGAATAGAGGTGGCAAATTTGGCGGAGCGTCGAAATTGGTCGGAAAATGAAGTGCGCTATGCGTTTGTGCTTTATCTCAATACCGCTTTTGGGAGGCTTCACAAAGGCAATCCTGATGTAATCAATCTGGCTAAATCTCTAAAACGAACCCCAAGCGCCGTCGCTTTGAAATTGGTTAACCTTGCTGCTCTCGATACAAGTATCCCACAAAAAGGTATGGGAAATACCAGTCAAGCGGATAGAATTGTGTGGGCTGAATTTATGGCAGTTCCTGATAGAATTATTGAAATTTTTGCACAACAAAGTTGTCATATTAAACCTTCAAGTTCGTTGCCTTTAGAGACAAAACTATCACTGGGAGTAGCTGAGGAAGGGGCTAAATTCGATTTTGAGGGAAGTAAAAAACAAGTAGTGGTAACCCGTCGAATTGGGCAAGACTTATTTCGCAAAATGATACTGGTTTCCTACCAAAATCGTTGTGCTCTGACGGGAATCGAAGACAGCCGATTGTTGAATGCCAGTCATATTGTACCCTGGAAAGATGACGCAGAAATTCGTGTTAACCCTACGAATGGGATTTGTCTGAATGCCCTGCATGACCGGGCTTTTGATCGACACCTGATCACATTTGATGAAGAATACAAAATGAACACTGCCTCTCATGTTCCGGCTATTGCAGGGAGCGAATTGGAGAAAGTTGATACGGGCAGGCTAGAATTGCCGAAGCGGTTTTTACCTGCCCAAGAATTTTTAGAGCGGCATCGTAGGAAATTTTTTGAGAAGAATATGTGAATTTTTGCGGGTGTTTAATCTGCCCCGACTAGTGAAGAATTGGAGCGTTGCCGTGTTGCATAATTTCATGGATGGTGCCAGACCATGTGCAGCGAACAAAATTGGCAATCATAGGCATATTATGAGCCAATTGCATCAGAGGACCACATGAAAACATCTGATCTAAAAGACGTGATGACCGAATGGCGGCGGGATTTTCACCGGCATCCGGAATTGGGGTTTAGCGAGCATCGTACCTGCGCCAAAGTGGCTGAGCTGCTTGAGGATTTTGGTGTTGATGTTTATCCCGGTGTTGGTGGCACCGGGGTTGTTGGCGTTTTACAGCGTGGCAATGGCACCCGCAGCATTGGGTTGCGGGCGGATATGGATGCGCTGCCGATCCATGAGGTCAATGAATTTGACTATAAATCAGAAGAACAAGGCGTGATGCATGCCTGTGGTCATGACGGGCACACGAGTATGTTGTTGGGCGCGGCAAAACATCTTGCCTCAGAAGGTCAATTCAACGGACGTGTTGTTTTTATTTTTCAGCCCAATGAAGAGCACGGGCTTGGTGCAGATGCGATGATCAAAAACGGGTTATTTGACCGCTTTGATGTCGATGAGATTTATGGCATGCATAATATGCCAGGAATGGCGCTCGGCACTTTTGCTTCGCGGGCAGGGTCTATGACCGCTTCAGAAAGTCTTTTCGAGATAGAAATAACAGCGCGAGGCGGGCACGCGGCGCTGCCGCATATGGGGGTCGATGCAATTCTGGTCGCCTCCCAGATCGTTGGTGCGTTGCAGAGTATTGTGTCGAGGAAACTCGATCCTGGAAAAAATGGCGTCGTGTCTGTAACCGAATTTATCACAGACGGAAAACGTAATGTCTTGCCGGGCAAAGCAATACTCAAGGGCGATGCACGAGCGCTGACGCCGCAGATCAATCAGGCGATTGAAGCTAATATGCGCCAACTGGTTGAAGGCATATGCCAGGCGCACGGGATTAGCGCCACTGTAAGTTATGATACCCTTTTTCCCCCGACGCTGAATGCGCAGAGTGTCAAAGATGCAGCTATGCGGGCAGCACGTTTGATAGTTGATGAAGGGGCAGTGGATGCAGATTGCGAAGCCAAACTTTTCTCAGAAGATTTTGCCCATATGGCTGCCGCACGACCCGGATGTTTTGTGCTGACCGGCAATGGCACTGAAGGCTCAAATGCCCGTGCACTTCACTCGGCAGATTATGATTTTAATGATGATGCGCTGGTGCCGGGGTCATCGTTCTGGGTGTCGCTGGTTGAGCAGCAATTGGGGGACTGAGGGTGGTATTGTGTACCGGTCCTGTTTCATGCTGGTTTGTTTGAAAGCTGACGAAGATTTGCGAAGATTGAACTGTCAATTCCTGTCTGCTTCTTCGCGTATTGCCAAATTGTTGTTGAGATAAAAAAAATGGCGATGGTATAGGCGACAGCAACTGCCAACAATTGGAATTGGGCAAAGAATAACAGGATCGTCCCTGCCGCCAATAATAAACCAACACTGCTTATCACGGCAGTTGCAATATGAAGATTGTGCGCGGCGAGAATCAATGTTGCAGGGCCGAATACAACGCGGATAATTATTGTAAATGATACGATGATCAGGACGGGTATACTGTCAGTATGGCCACCATGGATACAAATATCGCAAATGTATCTGGTGCTTCAACACCGAGTTTTCTGGCAATCAGAAGATTGACAAGAAATATTGCAAGACCGCCACCTGGCAACCCTGCCAGGAGCAATAACAAACGGTGCAGATAGCTCCAAAACTCCAGAGAGTCACTTTGTCGCTTTTTGCTTCAAATTATGGATCAATTTCATCGCTACTCCTCTGGAATCGCGTAATTTGAAAACTGCATATCCAGCAAGACTTGCAGCAATAGAACTCGTAAAGTGATAACGGGCAGGTGCTTGCAATATAACACCGGTCTTGCCGACAAAACCTTTCTTGAACTGATGGAGCCCCGCATCTAGATCATTTCCACCCAGATCATACCAATTTATATCTTCCCGATTACAAAAATGTTCAGCCACCCACCAATGCATTGCGTATCCGGCTTTTAATGTCAGTGCGCGGTCATCGGTAGCACCAAACATGTAAACCGCCATGTTGCCGATTACTGAGAAAACACCGCCAGCGGTTACTTTTCCGTTGTGGTATACAAGGACAATTTTTGGTCTGACATTTTTAACGTCACTTTGCATAATGTTTCTAAGCGAACCGATCGCGGAAGCATCCAAGAACTGCTTTCGTTCGATCATATCTGTGTAGAGACCCTGGAATACTTCCAATCCGTGTTCATCATCGGCAAATTGTATATCAAAATCGTTTTTATGTGCCTTGCGCAGGTTATAACGCCATTTCTGATTCAGGCTGGTCATCAGACATTCCGGATTTTGATCGGTATTGACAAAATATCGTTCCGGAGCTGCCAGCGAATTGCCAAGCTTGAATCCAAGTGAAAGCAGTTCTTCGCAGGTTTTGTCGGCAATTTGGGGAACTGCCATTGGCATGATAGTCAGATGGAAATTACGTTTCTCACAATACTCCGACATTATAGCCTTTACTGCCAAACTGTAATTTGAAAAGTTGTGATCTGGATCTCTGGAATACCATACCGGGCCCCATTTCAACACTGCCAGTCCGGTGGTGCTGAAAGGTATCTTGCGAACGATCAAAACCGCTCCAGCTATAATTTCACCATGGCGCAGGATTTTGACACATTCTATATTGTCGTGGCCCCAGCGAGAGACATTGAAAGTACCCGTCTGTTCGGGAATAATATCACCAAATCTGGTGGCGATATTGTCCCATTCATTTTCTGAGATTATTTCAAGTTCAATTCCGGATTTCAAAAATGAAGAAGAGTGCGGCGCCTGCCCAGAGGTCTTTTGTTCCGATGGGTCGGCAATCGGCATGCGGTAGCTGGCAGTTTTGCTGTTCATGTCAATTTCCTTGTAGGGTTCTGGTAGATTGTGTTTTTGACGATAATTTCTCGCGGCGGCCTACATCGGGCAATACGTGGTATGATATTCCACAGAGCCTTGATTGCCAAAACACGACCGGTAATAGCATAGTGACAATCCTGATTGTCCATTCTATCGGGTCAGATTTGCGCGTGAGCGCCTTAACAACCGGCCCTGATATTAATCCGGACGGGTGCTGCAAAGTATATGTCATGACTATGTCCGCACCTTAGATTTTTTACAGTTATTGGCCTGTTCGGGAATATCCGCTGTTGCAGAAAAGACCGCAGCGTATTTAGTGTTGTGAGAAGGAATTTGTTTCACGCAATGCTGCACAGACAATCGTAATCTTGGGATACGCAGCAAATATTTTTTGACTGCCAGATGAATTCGAATTAACAGGCAGATTAACAAGCCCTGAATACTAAACGCGCGAGTATAATGGACAAGTGGTATCCGTGTATTGCACCAGCTTGATTTGTAGATTTCGTCACCAATTAGAAAATCATAATTTTTAAGTCCGGATCGCGACGCCAACTCCAGCGTTTTGACTAGTAACAATGTTCCAACTGAGTATTTGTTGCCAACATCATCCGAAAATGCTGTGACAAAATAATAGAATGTTTCGTCTGACACAAATGCCAGCATGCCAGCAATCATTTCCCCGTTCAGGTATAGACCGAAAACCTGCAATGACTGATCATCGTTATTGAGCGCATTTTCAATGGTGATGCGAAGCGGGCTGGATTGGAAATTGGTATGAAATGGGTTGCGGTTTCCATCATTGTCGAGTTGACTGGATTTCCAATCAAGAATTTTGGCTGCATCTCTTGCGCGTTGTTTGGTCCCGCGTGCCCGACTAAATTTTACCTTACCGGCCTTTTTAAGCGAGCGTAGCTTATTGCGTAACCGTTGACGGGATTTGGAAGAACGAAGTTGAGTGAGTAACTTCTTCCAGTCTTTTTGTAATGTCAGGGCATGTGAACTGAATTCTGCAGTCAATCGTTGTGAATAAATGTCTTTGCTGTTGTTTTTCTTCAAAATGCCGGCTGGATTGCGGACAAGGTGTGCTGCATGAATTGACGGAAATCTCGTATGAATCATTTCCAGTATGTTGTCGATAAGATCAGCTGGCATCCCAGCATGCTTATCGTGATCAAAAACCACACTGTTGTAGTCGGATATTTTTTCTCCAAGCCAGGCGAGGCGGTTTCCCAGCAAACCACTCTGCACGACGAACGGAAGTATCAATGCAGGTTTTCCTGCAAAAAACCCAACGACAAATACATAGCTAGAGTGTTGCAACGCATTTAATTCCGCAAATTCATGTTCACCCGCAATAATTGCTTTGGCCCACGATAATCGCTGAAACGGCGAAACTAACTTATTTTGCTGCAAGTAATCCCAGTGTGTTTCTATGCTTTCGATATCGTTGTAGCATAGAAAGTCATAGTTGTCATATTGTCCAATATGGTTGTCGCTGAAATCATGATTTAGCAATGAGTGGTAACCCAAAATATTCCCCCGGAATTCGATATCGTGTAACCGTCAGTTCGATTAAATCTTTGATTTTCTCAATAACCGAACGATGTGAAATTAGTCTAAAAAAATATGGTAAATTATTAGATATTGATCAGATTGACCGTTGTGAATTGAAGTAGGAAATTATGATCTGGCTGCCTTGTGATCGGCAATTGCCCATATAGCTGCTGTGCGGCCCGGATGTATTGTGCTGACCGGTAATGGTATAGTGGGCGCGAATGCCAGTGCCTTGTATTCTACCGATTATGGTTTTAAGGATGAGGCGATGGTTCTGGGTGTCGCCGGTTGAGTTGTAATTGGTGGAGTAAGGGAGAAAAAGAAATAGTTCCAACTTTGAACGCTCTCGTTGTTTCTGCGAAACGACTGCCGCTTGTTGGCTATGTCTGATGGTTTTGGCGTTTTGCATCGCAAAAAGCCTGTGGCGCACCCGGCGCGATTCGAACGCGCGACCTTTGGCTTCGGAGGCCAACACTCTATCCAGCTGAGCTACGGGTGCTAAGAGGGTAATGGATTGTTAAACCCTGACTTGGGGTGGTTTAACCCAACGGGGGGCATTGGGCAATCATATTATTGGATCAATGCTGTTCAAAATTTCGATGAAAATTTTAGGGCATTTGAAGTTTGGCTCTTTGGACATGGCAGTAAAACTTTGAAAATATTCGGGGTGAAATCTAAAAAATATTGGTCAGCGTACCTATGTTATGCAAGAGTCTGTTCAACAATGCGAAGTCAAACCCTATTGTGTATTGTTAAACAGGCTCTATGAGTTATTTTAGCCGCGCAGTGCTGCCTTGATTTGCCTGTATGATGAATGAAGCCCTTCAAATAGGGGCTTGACGTATGCGGGCCGGATTTTTGTGCCAATTGGGAGAAAAAATATATGGCCAGTTTAGCCAAGTTTGATGATGAGATTAAGAAGACCCGCCTTGAAATGGACGAAATGAAGTCCAAGCTTGAGCAAAGCGGTGTTATTCTGGACAAGTTTGCTGATACGGAAACGATCGGTCAAATTGATTTTGATATTGAAAATGCCCGCATCAATGATGTCCTGGCTCAGCAAAAAGTGATGGAAGGCAATATTGCTGATCTGATCATCGGATTGGAAGATGCAACCAATGTATTTGGCGCCGAATTTGAAAGTATGAAGAGCTATTCGGGTTGGGAAAAAATAGTTGGTATTTTTTCAAAACAAAAAATGCAGCGCCTGCGCTCTGATCGCGTGCGTCAGACTTCGCTTTCAGGCAATCTTTCAGAACTACTGACCAAATCAGACAGGATTGTTGGTATCCTGAAAGCTCAGAAGGATACGCTGGATAGCCGATATGCAGCATCTGAGGCCAGTCTTCGCAAGGTCATTGACCGGCGTCAGGGGACGATGGACGAATTGGAAGCAACACAGACCCGGATTGAAGAAATCAACCCGTTGCTGATGGATCTAGAAAACAAAATTGCCGCTTCGACTAAACAAAAAAAACGCACAAAACTGGAGGCAGAGCGTTCCGAACTGGCGACAGAATATAATAAACAACAGGCAAAGGAGCAGGAATTGCTGGCTGAAAGCCAGACACTGGAGCGTTATACTTCAATGTTCCAGACGTTTGTTGATTCCCTGAACAACCAGTTGGCGGCGCAGCAAACACTGATCAATAAACTGACCATAGATACAGAACAGCGGGTGGTTTTATACAAAGCACTGGAAGATTCCCTTAAAACCGCTGCGCAACAGGATGTCGCTCACAAGATTAATACGCTGGGCAATAAAGTCGATACGGCAGCGGAAGAAACCATGGCCGGTATTGGTGCGGCTGCCCAATCCCACATTGGTGATCTGTTGGAGATGCATGAGAAAAATATGGTGTCGACAAAGGATATTCAGCGGCGCAAAAAACTGGCTGATGATGCATTCTCAAGACGTTTTGAGGATGTAATGGAGAAGCATAATTCTGCGAATTATATTTCCTGATCACAATTAATTTTTCTGATAATACGAAAGTTCATTTTGAATTTGCCGGTCAAGCAATATTTTAATGCTATGGAACAGGCCCTGAACGGGCTTGATACATTTTTGCGCGAAGATGATTCACCGCTCTATCAGCACGACCTGATTGGTGCAGTGGTGTCCAGCTATCTGGGCCGTTTGCGCGGTTCATTTGCCAGCTGGGAAGATCGCATTGCTTATGCGGACCGGTTTCAGATATCAAAGGCCGAAAGTGGCTTTCCCGGATTTCGCAATGTGCTGGAACTGGAAAATGATCGCAAAACCGCCAAAAGCCGGTTGAAGACGATGCCCAGTGAAGAGGATTTGCGCGAAGAAATGATTGATTTCATTCTGCGCAAGAAAAAATTTCCCACCCAGCTACAAAAATCGATGGCTGAACGTTCTTATTTGAGTACGGTTTTAAAACAGAAACACTTTTCGCCACTGGTTCTGCCTCGTACCATTCGTGTCTCGGTCAATCCAAAGACAAAACGACCCTATTACATTGTCCATTGGGGGTATTTTGATGGCAGCGCTAATTTGCCGCTGGTCTATATGGCGGTGATTGAAGATTCGAGTTCTGATATTGTCAAAACGCTGGTCAAGAGGAACGGCAAACTGAATAAAGCTGTGAATATTCCCCTCCCGGTGGATGGTTTGCTCAATCCAGATCTTGCTCACAAGTTTGATGATTTTTGTGAAAAAAACTCTTCCTATTCCCTGACCCTTTCAACGGTTGCCAGTTCGATGGACAAGGATTTTGAAATGCTGCATCCCAAACAAGTGAGGCGGTTTGTTCTGGGACCTTTTTATCACGCCGGTATTACCGAACACGGCCATCTGGTGGAGGAAATATTGGGCAAGGTTCGCAAGCCTGAGAATTCATGGTTGATGACCTGGACGATGCAGGAAATATATTCAATCCATGAGACTCCGGCAAAATGGGGGATATGGGGGGGGGAACCGGCACGCAATCAGTATTACATCAATAGTGAAGATGTGGATTGTGCAAGGCAGGGTGTCAGCGCGTTCCTTCGCCATGCACTGGTACCCCATGAATCCTATCAGGCGATTTATGCCTCCGGCAAAGCGGATGAGATTTTTGAGGGATATCAGAAGAATATTGTATCGGGTAATCAGATTTTGCGAAATATGTAAGCGGCCGAATTTTTGGACCTGACGGGCAGATTTAAGAGGAATTTATGGATATTGGACTGACGACGTTAAACGAAGATGATATCAAAAAACACATTTCTGCGGCTCAGAGTCTGGTGACCCAATGTGTGGTGCTCGAAGCATCCAAAGGTAAAAGCAATACAGAGCTGGCGGGCACCCGGCGGCGGTTTGTTTCAACAGTATCGACAGCTGGAGTTCGTTCATCGCGAAAAGTTGAACTGGAAAAGAGCCTCAGTTCAGTCACTGAAGAAGACCGGCTGTTGACCCCGGTGCAACATAATATCCTGTTCAAGACCCGGCGTGCGATTAGCGTTGCTTTGGCAGTTGCTGATTTATTTGCCAGACAGACGGGGCTGGATGCGCTGCGTCAACGCAATGCTTCTTCGATGCTGGAAGGTGAAAAAGCTGAGCAGTTTCGTGCCCTGACAGAAGCAAGTTCATATGTTTCTGCGTTTTCGGCTGGTGCTTATCTCAAACAAATGATTGAAGCTGGCAGCGAAACAGCAAGTGAAGTTGAACCGCCAAACTGGAATTTTGACACACCGCTGGATGGCCTCAAGACGCTGGTTGCCGGGTTGGAAAGTGTTGTTATTGATGCGCCTGATGATGCAGTTTTGTCCGCTCGGGTTAGAGCGTTTTGCGATGAAGCACTGGAAGATCTGTTGAGCCGGAAAAATCGATTCACCGGTCTTGGAGAATTTGAACAAACTCATATTCGCCTTGATAGCGATGGGTTTGAACTTAATGGTTTTGACGTGGCACCGGGAACCAAATCCAAACCACTGGTGATGACATTTAAAAAACCCAATGAAATCATCGGTAACCATATTGCCAAATATCAGGCGATGAAACTGGCCAAGATGCTGATGGCCTATGATTTTGACCGGCAGATGAATCCTTTTGTTGAAATGGGCGGATTTTTATTCACTTTTATCGGTGATGGAGCACCGGGTACAGGTAAAACTATACTCATTCAAATGATCGCCGGTATCGTATATGATTATTGCCAGATCGCCGGTTATGGTTTTACCTACGAGAATTTTGGCGTTGACCAGATTTCCTCCTATCAGGGTAAATCCGGTCAGAACTGCAAACAATTCGTCACAAATGTGCTCAATACACGCACAATTGGATTTGGCACAGTTGATGATATTGATCAGGTTGCGGCTAAACGTTCTGATGATCGTGCGTCTGCGGGACAACAGGAAGTGACCGCGGTGCTGATGGAGAGTTTTGCCGGCGCATCAACAGTGGTGCGGGGAAACTGTTCATTTGGCATGTTCTCCAATTATCCTGAAAATGTCGATGATGCGCTGCGGCAGAGGGCGGGTGCGCGCTGGCTGGTTGATGGACCGCAGACGCGCGCAGATTATATTGATATCTTTGTATTGCTGGCCGGTAAAAATCACAGGATTGATCTGGGCGAGCATAAACTGTTTGATGCGCAGATTATTGAAAAGGCCGTGTCAGAAGCCTACGAGGATTACTCAAAGCCCCAGGAAGACGGTCTGGAAGATGTTTATGATCATTTCATGGATAAACATGGCAAATTTAAAACCATGGCTGATATCGGTACTTATCTGTATATGATCAAAAAGGCTGAACCGCGATTTACCGGGCGAGCGATTAAAAATATCACCGATGCGATCAAGATGCGGGCGATGGATATTGATTTGCCTGATGAGTGGTTTGAAAAACCGGAAGACTTTATGCACAAACCCTTTGATGAAAAAAAAGATATGATTGCTGAACTTCGAAATCCATTCAGCATCGAAATGGTGATGCAGGAAATCAACCGTTACGCGGATTCAGAGTTCCGCTATACGGATAAGTCTGACAACGCCGCCGTAGAAGAGATTATCAGGCGCGAACGGCAGCGTGAAAAAGCCATTAAGATCATGGGTGAAATGAAAAAAGATGGCCGGTGGGGGGCTTGATGGACGGCGTTCAAAATTACCTGATGAAATTGGAAACTGTCATTGGTTGCAGTAGACTTTGCGACATTGAGGACATTGGGATCACGCCATGAAATTCTTGCGCGAAAAAAGCCTGATATTCGGCAGTCTTTATACAGTCAATGAACCGCATATGATCGAGCGCTATAATCGTGCGCTGGAAGGTTTTGGTCTGTCACCCACCAAGCTGAAAGAATTTCAGATCGATATGACCGGATTCTCACCGGAAGTTGCTGAAGAACTGGAAGATATGCAATATCTGGATCCGGAAGGTATCAACCGCCGGTTCATCATATTAACGCCCAGCCAGTCAGAACTACCGGTTGTGCACACGTTTTTTTCCAATACCGAAGATCTGATGGTTGAGTTTTTTAATTTGAACGCGCGCGCATTATACGCACTGACGATTAAAGATGTAGTCTTTGGTGAGATTGAGGATTCAGTGTTCAAGGTTGAGGATATTGAGGAACTTCTGGCGATTGAACAGGTTGAATTCAAACTCTCGACGCCTTCGAAATTACTGGCAAAATCAGTGCATCTGAAAACAATGATGGAACGATTGCGCAAGGAACCGGATGGTTGGCGCAATGATCAATTACTCAATGACATGGTTGAAACTGTCAAAGTCACCGGCGATATACGCACTAATACATTGTTGCCTGATGAAGTCATATTCAGACATGATACCTTCTGGACGGCGCATTTTGGTGGCATTTATATATTTATTGACGAAGAAACAACAACCGTAATAGGCAATCCGGACGCACCCGGATTCAGGCGCTCGCGACCCTGGCAGGTGAGTTATCTGGATATTGAAGATAAAAAATCGGTTTTCAGTTTTCTGGTTGATACCGGTCGTATTGAGTTGCCGCGCGGATCATGGATTGAACGCACCGGTCTGCTGAATATGCGCTCACAAATGGTGGTCTTCTGGCTGGCCAGAGAACTTGAACCGGAACTGGATTTTAATCAGGCCACGCAAAGCTGGACCAAATCCTGGGTTGCGCGCAATGCCGGACTGGTAGAAAATGAGGGCAGTATTCCCCTGATAGCCTGGGCCAGTGCCAAGCTGAGTGACTGGTCCGAGCTGGATATGAACGAAATTAATCCTCAGCACCGATTTGTCTTGTGCCGGGCCATGCCAGAGCATAAAGATCGTTTTTTGATCAATCGGCTGATTTCCGAATATCTGCCCTTCGATTATATGATGCGCTATATCTATAACAAACCGGCATTTTATAAAGAATATGAAAGCTGGCCGGAGAGTTTTCGTGAATTTGCGGTCGAAGAAATCGGCCGCAATTATCTGTCTGACCGTGCTGGTTACCGCCAGCGATATTATCACTAGGAGCATCCATGCTTGATCCTGTTGTTGAATACATCAAAGAAATGTTTGCGCTCCTTTTACGAGGCATTTCAAAATTAGTTTCCTGGCTGCTTTTGCCATTCGTCTGGGTGAGTAGCTGGTATACAAGGCGCGGCTGGCTTTTGCGGGGTCTTTTGGGAATTTTGCTTTTGGGGTGGCTGCTTTCCTATGGTTATTTCTTCTGGCAAACTCAACGCTGGTCCGGATTCGATCCTGATTATGTTGCATCTTATGATTTCAAGGGAAAACAGGCTGAACCCGGTGAGCTTATTCCATCTGCCGGCAATTCGGATTCTGCATGCGGGCGATCAAGTGTTATACAGATATCTCGCGATCTGATCGATTTTAATGTCAATCGCAATGTTTGGATTCCTTCCATGGTTTTGTCAAAAATTGGTTTTTTTGGACTTGAATGGAAACGAACTCCTTATTTTGATAACAAGGAGGCCTTCCAACGCGGGATAAATGAAGCACTGCGCCGGGTTTCACGCCAATTTGTCGATACACTAGGCAGAGTGCGGGGCACCTCACGTATCGATCCTGATCTGCAAACCACACGTGAAAAACTCAAT
>JAAENI010000803.1 GCA_024224595.1 Hyphomicrobiales bacterium | reverse complement strand
TCTCCGGTGAAGAAGAATGGCTTGGTGCATACTGTTCAGTCGTTCATTCCGAAAAAAAGCATGACGCTAACGAACTATTACATGCCCTGAAAAACCGACAGGAAACAGTGAAATGGGAGAACCTTGGTAAGCGAACAAACGTATTCAATCTGTTCAATCGCCTGCGCAAAAATGCGGCCAGTAAAAAACGCGTCGCCTGATCTTTTTATATACCGTTTTGCCGGTTTTCGTTGTTGCTCCTGATCGACTGGCTATAGAATCAGCATCAAAACAAGGTAGAACACTAATACGGACACAGCATTACCTACAATTACTATTGACGCAACCGCCTGTGGAGACTGGCCGTATTGTTCTGCAAACAGATAGTTCAATACCGCCGGAGGCATCGCGGCAAACAAAATCAACATTTTTTGCTCAAAGATATCCAGCGGCAAAACACTGATTGCTATCAACGCGGACATAATCCCCACAACCGGGCGCACAAATCCGGCGAGCAAGCCAATCGAGAGCATGCTTTTATTAAATCCGGTCATGCGAATACCCAGCGAAACCAGCATCAGCGGTATCGCAACCTGCCCCGCCATGCCTATCGGAACAGAAGCAATTTCGGGTATTGCTATTTTCTGTACGCTAAACAACAAACCTATAACCGTCGCCACGTTAACGGCATTTAAGAACACCTCCGCAAAATGCATGCGCCCGCTGACGATGCGTACCCCCAGCGTAAAATGCAGCATATTTGAGACCATGAACAGTATCAACGCGAGTTGCAATCCAGTTTCTCCAAATGCCAACAACGCAACCGGCAAGCCCATGTTTCCGCAATTATTGAACATCATCGGCGGCACAAAACTGGCAATGCTATTTTTGCTGATTCGTGCCAC
>JAAENI010000802.1 GCA_024224595.1 Hyphomicrobiales bacterium | reverse complement strand
GCCCATGCGCAAAAGATCACTTCCGCCCACTTGGGATAAATTACTGGCTGCCAGATCACCAGAGCAACCAGAATTTGACTGGGGAGCCTGCCCCAATTGCCGGCGTAAGTCACGCCATCGCCTGGCGAAGACATTTTGGCAGAACTTTACGTCGCAGCGAATTTTACCGCTCATTTCTTGGTGCCAATCTGCCTGATGACAACCAAGCGGACGCTGTAGGTTTTACTGGCAGTTTTGAAGAAATCATTGAGGCCCCGCCGATTAGCATACCTGAGAATTTGAAAACCAAATTGGCAGTGTTGGTGATCGATATGGCCAAGTTGGGTGATACCCGCTTAACATATATACGAGGAAATGCAGACAAATATCAGTTGTTTTCAACTGGACAGAATGTAGCCTTGAAAAGAATGCTGGCTGCTGTTGCGGAAAACGCTGTTGAAAACGACGATATGATCCTCACTGATCCAAAAATAAAGAATACGCCAGACGGCGTCTCTATCAAAGGAACAGCGTCCCGTAAGGGTAGAATTCTACGTTTAGAAACCCTGATGCTGGGCGGCGACGAGATCATGGCGGTATTTCCAGCCTGGTGCGTTGAAGCAGTCATGAAATCAATTTCATCGGTGCTGAGCGAGAGCGTATTTGAACTCGACGACAATCGTTTCAAGATCGGTGCGGGCCTCGTAATTTGTCACTATAAAACACCAATCCGTCTAGCCAAGAACCTTGCAGTCGATTTATGCAACTCTGCTAAACTCGGTGCTGAGAAATCCAAATTTGACAATGGTGTGCAGTATCATGTGGCGGGGCATCTGGAGTTTCCGGAAACCAATCTGCCAGATTTCAGGCGCCGGGTAATTTACGATGATATGACTGAAAGAAATCAGGAAGCAGCCAATGCCCTCACGCTTGATATCGAGACGATTGCTGCATCATTCGAAATGATCCGCGAATTCAAAGGTGAAAGTGGTGATGCTGAATACGGTATCCCGCGCACGGTAATAATCGATGCGGTAAGGCAGGCGCGGAGTGAGAATGCGTTATTTGATGATAAAAGCACTCTTGGAACCGTATGTAGTTTATCCGGTAAATTTAACAAACTCAATTTTGAGGAAAATGTATTTTCGCCGCTGAAGGTGTTCTGTGAGAAATGTGCCACTGGTCGTTACAAAAGACCAGATAGCACATTGTTTGAGGCACAGGATATTTTTTCCGATTTTTTGCGCGGTGAACACAGATTTCCCCTTGCCGCACTTTTTCACACAGTCTGGCTTTGGAGTATTGTACGCCAAAACCAGATTAGTCAAAATGGATTGGTGAATTCAGTTCCTACAGACGCCATTGCAACCGGGGATCGGTTACAATGAGCGAAATTGGAACCTGGGAACTGGCAATTGATATTGAAGCACCCTTTGCCACTGTTGGCGTTCAACAAGAAGCTTATGGCTATGACATATCCCTGCTGCGAGACTACCTTGGCAGATTGGTAATTTCCGGTGACCAGATTGAAGGTGTGGTTCTCCATTTGATGAAACAAATGCATGTCCCAGAAATGGCCTGGAAACAATGGTTTGGGAATAAAAACCTGCAATTTGCTGACAACGAGAATGTTGAGAACTTTAATAACGATATTGGTTCTGTGGCCACGGGTCACTCGAGTGCAACTTTGAAAATTTCCGATCTGGTCCTATGTGATCCAGAAGGAAAATATCACATCGTAGATGGTGACTACACCCGTATTGCAATTGATGATGAGACTGGAGCCAGCAAGAAAGGTGCTGTCATCGTAATTGAGCAGCCGTTCAATCTCGGTCAAAAATTGACTTTCCTGGGCAAAGTTCGGTTGCCGGGAAAGAATGAT
>JAAENI010000801.1 GCA_024224595.1 Hyphomicrobiales bacterium | reverse complement strand
TAACAAAACTGGATATTGGTCCGATTTTTCGTTCATTTTCGTTAAATATTCCCGATATTCGCCTCAAATGATCGAAATATCGACCTCAATTCCAGTTCTGTTCTCAATAATTGCTCAAATCCGACAAACTGCTAGCAGCCTGTGTTGGCGCAATAGCGGCCGTTCCATTGATGAATTGAGATTGTTTGGTCGGTGTGATTCAAGGTTCTGAAAGGAACCACGAATCATGCGTTATGCGCTCACGGATGTGGAATGGAAATTTATCCACCCAATATTGCCCTGTAAACCACGCAGAGTTAAACATGTTGATGACCGACGAATCTTGTATGGCATATTCTGGATATTGCGATCAGGTGTCCCGTGGCGAGACCTGCCAGACAGTTTTGGTCCATACACCATCTGCTACAATCGATTTGTTCGATGGCAAAAAGCTGGTGTGTGGGATCGCATACTGGAAGCAATTTCCAACCAAAAAGACGTTGACGTTCAGATGATCGACAGCTCAGTTATCCGAATTCATCAACATGGAGCGCATCAACCAAGACGCCGAAAACTATACTGGGCGATCACGAGGGCTGACAACCAAGATACATGCTGTGGTTGATGGAAACGGCATACCACTTCGTTTAGCATTGACTGGCGGACAGCAGCCCAACAGTCTTATTGCAACCGAGTTGATGAGTGGCCCTCGAATAAAGGACATGTTTCTGGCAGACAAAGGCTATGATTCTGAAGAAATCAAAACGTTTGCGAGTGAGCGTGGTGCATGGGTCAAAATTCCACCAAAAATCATCGGAAAAACCCGTTCTGCTTCAGCCCGCTTCTTTACCACAAGCGCAATCATATTGGCGTTTCATCAACCGGATCAGGCAATGTCATCGTATAGCCACCCGGTATGAAAAGCCGGCGACAAACCTCTTTGCTATGATAAAACTGGCTGCTATAAGGTTATGGCTGGGTGTTTATGAATCCACACCCCAATTCATCTGGAAAATATTTATTCAAACCATAATGCTGTCTGCGAAAGCTTTACCTTGCATTCGTAATATCATAGCGTCGTCATTCATCACGCCTGATATTGTTGCTCGAGAGCAACCGCTTGGCGGTTTAAGGGAACATATTGATGGTTGGATGTTTTATTCGAGACGCGGCACTTGCAACAACTTTTATAGCCGCTGGCATGGTTTCAGCGCATTCTGCAGAAATACCAAAACCCGACAAAATTGCCCAATCTTCATGTCCTTATTACGTAATTTTGGGTTGTTTTGTCCCCCTGTACAGGGCCAGCCAGCGGTCCAGTGCAATTGGTGGTCGTGTGGTTGATACTAATCAGGTTTCGGGCTTTAGAAATGGTTTTTATTGCATTGTCGATGGCCCGCACAATCGCAAAAGCTATGCCTATACCCTGCGCCAATCGTGGTTGGGTACCGTATATGGCGCTTATGTTAAGAAAGGCTGTGAATATTAGGTGGTTTTAGGGTAGATCATGTTCAAGGTTCAGGACTAGCAACTGTATAGAATTCAGTCGAAAATGGAGCAGCAACAATTGACCACCACACCACTCACACTCGATGAAATATATGCCCTGGTTTACGCCGCATTGCGCAATGCCGGATCAAACGACGTGAATGCCAGTGCAGTAAGCCGCACGATTAGAAATGCCGAGCGAGACGGGTCACATTCACACGGGCTATTTCGGGTGGCTGGTTATGTAAAATCCCTGAAATCGGGTAAAGTAGATGGCAATGCTGATCCGGAAATTATCAAAGTGTCGCCATCGACCATCCGCGTTGATGCTAAAAATGCACATGCGCCACTGGCGCTGGAGCGGGCTATTTCCGCTTTGGCAGAACTGGCACAGGCGCAGGGTATTGCCGCATGCGCCATTGTTCGCTCACATCATTTCGCCGCTCTGTGGCCGGAAACCGAGGCGCTTGCAGAAAATGGACTGGTTGCGCTTACGGGTGTGAATTACAAGAACTGGGTGGCCCCTGCCGGTGGTCGCGAACCAATCTTTGGAACAAACCCTTTGTCTTTTGCCTGGCCTCGTCCGGGCAAATCACCGTTGGTATTTGATATGGCAACATCAGCCATGGCTTTGGGCGATATCCAGATTGCCGCTCGTGACGGTAAGGAAGTTCCGCTGGGAACGGGCCTGAATGCTGAAGGTAAACCGACTACTGATCCATCACAGATTGCAAATGGTGGCATATTATTGCCCTTTGGCGGTTACAAGGGATCAGCCATTGCCCTGATGGTTGAACTGATGGCGTCAGCAATGGTGGGTGAAGCCTTCAGTTATGAAACCGCCTTAACCGACAACAATGATGGTGGACCTCCCCCTGGTGGCCAATTTTTACTGGCGATATCCCCTGCCATTTTGTCTGGTAATCCGCAATGGTCAACCCACGCAGAACAATTTCTCGCCAAACTCGAAAACATGGAAGGCGTGCGCCTGCCCGGTGCGCGTCGCCATCAAAACCGTTTGGATACTGGCCCGCGTGATATTAATTCAGAGCTGGTTGAAACGGTGCGTGAACTGGCGAAATAAAGTAACAGCGACCGGTTAGGTAGAATCACGCTGCAATTGTTCTGACAGCATCCACCTGTTCGCTTGGATTACTGCCAACACTACAAGTTTGGCCACGGCCGTTTTCCTTGGCCCGGTAAAGTGCTTCATCGGCACTTCGTATAATTGATTTTGCTGTCATAGCGTCATCGGGCCACCATGCGACGCCAATACTTATGCTGACAGAAGCAACCCCACCTTCGAAGGCCACTTCTTCGCAGGCTTTTCAATGATATGGTCGCAGAGATACACGACACTGTCGCGATCGCGTTTTCCTGTCAGCAGAATAATAAATCCATCTCCACCAATGCGCGCAGCCATGCCCTGTTCGCCCACAGCTTTGGTGACCCTCGGCGAAAATTATCTGGTGATGCGGGAACTTGTAAAACAGGAGCTGGGCATTGCCGCATTCTTGACGCCAATATAGGCGATGCGGAGCGTGGACTGCAACGCGTGTTGCCACAACTGGACCCGATGATGTTCCCGCTGTGGCTGGTAGCCCATCGCGAATTACATACCAGTCGGCGTATTGGTGTGGTATTTGATTTTTTTTCAGAGGAGTTGGCGTGACATTAGACAACTTCTAGCTATCAGTTGATATTGCTAGCACATGGAAAACTGCTTCTTCAATCACGGCAACAATTTTCCTGCAATCATCTTCATCAAAAGTCAGTGGCACCCGAAGATCACACAGACTGTCGAGAATTCTGCGTGTTTTGCTTAGGTTCGGGTGTTTTTTGATATAGTGCCAACTATCATATCGGCTGGTAAAAGCACGAGGGACAGGGTCTCCAAACCATTTGATTTCTACACCGCGCACAGCACAGGCACCAACAAATTCTTTTACTTTTTCCGGCGTCCAGTCCGGCAATGAAAACTGGATTGAACTGCCAACATATTCCTCATGCCGGGGACGCATGGGTAAAGTGATTCCGGCAATGGACCTCAATCCTTTTGCGATTGTTCCATAAAGCAGGTTCCAGCGCCTGCAATTGCCCTCCAGTTCGTGTAATTGCACACGCAGAATAGACGCACGCAGATTGTCCATACGACCGCTATAGTTGGGAGTGACAAGCCGATACTGATCAAACACCTTGTCATCAGGGATTGCCAGATGACTGCTATAGAGCATATAAGAGCCCGAGTAGAGCACTGCCTGGGCAATGGCATCTTGATCATTAGTGATCATAAGCCCTCCTTCTCCGGAGTTCAGGTGCTTGTAGGTTTGCGAGCTGAAACAGGCGATATGGCCAAAAGATCCGCTTAATTTCCCTTTCCATCGCGCGCCCAGAGTATGCGCACAATCTTCGATCAAAATGATATCATGCTCGTCACATATCTCCATTACTGCATCCATGTCGGAAATATGCCCACGCATATGGGAAAGTAGAAGAAACCTGGCACCACTTGATAGCGCTTTTGCTTTCAGATCTTCAATATCGATTTTGTAGTCATCATTAATTTCGACCAGAACCGTCATTCCTCCCGCGTTATCAATCGCACCGGGTACCGGAGACAGCGTAAATGCATTGCACAGTACCGGGTCACCCTTTGTCATACCTGCCGATTTAAGAGCAATATGAATGGCATAACCACCTGATGCACAGGCGAGACAATATTGGGCACCCATGTATTGTGCAAACTCCTTTTCCAGTAACGCGGTCTGGGAAACTTCACCTTCGATCGTATTATAGCGATGGAGTCGACCAGTGCGCATTACCGCAACTGCGCTGGCAATGGCCTTTTCGGAAAGAGGTTCTTGTTGAGTGAATGATTTGGAAAATACTTGCATTGAGCGCTCTCGAACGGTTGGCAACGGCTGATCGCAGTGGTGACCACATTGGCATCACCGACGCACAGACTGCATTCACTTCAACGCGGGCACGAAAATTATACCAGCCTCATTGAACAGATTCATGATTTTTGAAACACATATTCCAGATTTCGGAAAATAATTCACTAGTTTATGATTTCAATAAAGTCATCAAAATCAGGCACAATATCCATGAATCTGGGAATTACCTTATCGGACAAAAGTTCGCGGCAATCGGCAGCCAACTGGTCGGGTAAATCGCCAAACTCAGCAGTGCGGGCTATCATATATATCTGACGTGAAAATGCCGGAAACGGGTTCCGATATATATCAATATTGGCAATAAAACGTTCTGCGTCCAATAGATTCAGAGGCGTAGTGAGCGACCAGCCATCAGATTGAATTACCATGGCAATCACGGAACGTGTTGCTTCAAGTGCGAATTTCTGCGGTGCCTTAAATCGCAATCGTTTAATATGCTGTGTCACCGTACGTCCTATAGGAATTGATTCTGAATATGAAATAAACGGTTTGCTGGCTAATTGCGTGGGAATATCTTTGTTATTTTCCAGCAGACCTTTTGCAGTCACCAGAACGAAGGGTTCACGTAGAATCGGAATAGATGTAAAACCTTCAATATCTTCAGGTACGATTGCTGAGACACATATATCTGCTTCACGTTGCTGCAACATTTCAACAACCTGATCAGATCGACCTGAGTAGGCATTTACAAAACATTGACGGAAACGCAATTGCAGCCTGGTTACCAGGTCAGGTGTAAGTGAGGCATCGAGATCATCAATAATTGCCAGTGTAATTTTTGGCAAATCAGCCAGTTTGTGTTTGGATAAATCTGCCTGAGCATCGGACACAGTTTGCAAGATTTTACGTGCATGGGCACGCAGCATCTGCCCTGCCGGTGTCAATTTCATGGGTCGTGTTCGACGGTCAAACAACTTTGCGCCAACTGCAATTTCTAATGCTGTAATCTGCTGTGAAACACCCGATGAGCTTCCATCTATCCGTCTGGCACCATCGCTTACTGAACCAGTTTCTTCAACTGCAACAAACGCCCGCAACCCACGCAATGTCAAATCAGGATTTTTAGTATTTGCCATGGGGTGCGATCTAACTATTTTGCTTTTTGTAACAGAAAATACCACTTGAACACACTTTTTCCGCATTCAAATAATCACAGACAATTTGTAGCCAAAGTTGTTTGTGGCACTGGTGCGGCAAGCCAGGTTCACAACACCAGAATACCGGACAATTTAGATATTAAGGAATAACAATTCAAGTTTTTTAAATATCATTAGTTTTCCTTGACTTTCACCCTTAATAAAGTGGCCTTAATCTATCCAAGTTTGATCGCCGGGAGCGGTCAACTTGGGCCTGCTTACCAACATGTGGCGCAGAAAAAGCTAAATCCAGTTCTTGTGGAGGAACCCATGAAATCACTAAAATCACTCTTGTCCAATGTTAGCACAGTCGCATTGATTGCGACTAGCGTTGTAGTAGCCGGCATTGCTGCCAGTACCGCTGCCAAGGCAGAAGACTTAACGGTCGCCTATTTCCTGGAATGGCCGACGCCAAACCAGTTCGCTCAAACTAAAAAAATATACGCTGAAAAACTTGGCGTCAGCATAAAGTGGGTCTCATTTGATGCCGGTACTGCGATGTCTGCAGCCATGGCCTCAGGTGATGTTCAAATTTCGTTTTCCCAGGGTATTCCACCCTTCGTCGTGGCAGCATCCGCAGGACAGGATTTGCAGGTTGTTGATGTTGCCGTGTCTTATTCCGAAAATGACAATTGTGTTGTTCGTGCCAGTCACGAAATCACCAAAGAAAACGCAAAAGAACTAGAAGGCAAACAGGTTGGTGTTCCTCTCGGTACAGCCGCCCATTACGGCTTTCTCAAACAAATGGCGCATTTTAACGTGAATACATCGACGATGAAAATTGTAGATATGTCACCTGCCGATGGCGCTGCCGCTTTTGCTTCGGGCAACCTTGATATGGTCTGCGGCTGGGGTGGTGCTTTGCGCCGGATGAAAGAACATGGCAATGTTCTATTGAGCGGAACAGAAAAAGAAGCTCTGGGCATTCAGGTATTCGATGCAACAACAGTCTCCACCCAATGGGCGCAAGAAAATGCTGAGCTTTTGGCCAAATTTCTGAAAGTTACCGCTGACATGAACGCAAAGTTTGCAGGTGATGGCATGGCAGAAATGCTTCCATTGATTGCGAAAGCTGCGGGTATGGACGAAAAAGCAACAAAAGCTACTATGGCCGGCTTTGCCTTCCCAACCGTTGAAGAACAACTCAGCGCAAAATGGTTGGGCGGTGGAACGCAAAAATTCCTCAAAGAAGTCGGTGATTTCTTTGTTGAACAAGGCACTATTCCAAAAGCCCGTGACAGCTATGATGATGCTGTGGATGCCAGTTATCTGCAGGCAGCATCCAAAATGTAAATACCGAGACCAGGCGCGGCTCGTACAGTATTTTACAAGCCGCGTTTGCTCAATTCGCGAAAACACTATAAAAATTTGTATGTATCGGGAATACGGGGAGAAAGCCTTGGCTAGTTCAGATCAACCCTCATTGCATATCGACAATATATCGATGACCTTCAGCCTGCCGACAGGCAATTCAATTGAAGCATTAAAAGATGTAAATCTGGAACTCTCCGCCGGTGAGCTTCTTTCAGTTCTGGGACCCTCAGGTTGCGGTAAAACCACGTTGCTGAACATTATTGCAGGATTTCTTGCGCCCACTGGCGGTAAAGTTGTGCTGAATGGACACGAGGTCACCGGTCCCGCAGCGGAGCGCGGTATGGTTTTTCAAAAAGGCGCCTTGTTTGAATGGATGTCGGTTCGAAAAAACATCGGTTTTGGCCCGGCGATGAAAGGGGCTCCTACAAAACAGACGCAACAGCGTGTTGACGAATTACTTGAAATTGTTGGACTGCAGGACTTTGGCGATAAGGCCATTTATGAGCTTTCAGGTGGCATGCAGCAAAGGGTGGCATTGGCACGTTGTCTGGCCAACGATCCGGATGTGATACTAATGGACGAACCTCTTGGCGCGCTTGACGCGTTAACTCGCGAAAAAATGCAGGGACTGGTTCTCAAACTTTGGAAAGAAACCGGAAAAACGATCATTCTGATTACCCATTCCGTCGAAGAGGCCTTACTTCTGGGCGAGCGACTGCTGGTGATGGCACCAAGGCCCGGGCGTATCCATAAAGAATACCATTTGCCTTTTGCAGAAATGGGCGTTGATGCAGATTTACGAGAAGTCAAAAAACACCCCGATTATGATGCCAAGCGTGAGGAGATTTTGTCGATGATCTGGGAGATGGAGGAAGAGATAATGGGCAGAAAGGAATAAAGTCATGTTGGTATTGATCATTTACGTTGCAATATTCACCATTGCCTATCTGACTTATCAGATGCTGATTGGTCGCAAGGCTGTAAAACAGGGCTTTAATGCTCGAAAAACGGTAACCTTTGGCGATGAATCAGCGGTCAGCGCAAACCGGACTGCTTCGGTGATTTCCGTAATTTCGATCTTCCTGATCTGGGCTGCATTTACCGGTTCAAGCCTTACACCTATTCATGTACCTGGTCCTTTTGTCGGTAAAACTTCATTTTCTTACACCGCCACCAACTCAGACAACCAGACGAGCAAGGCTCGAGTTCATATTAATGTCAACTACATTGGCGTGGATTTGGATAAGCCTGAGATCTCGAACGATGGGCAAGCAGGGTTTGCCAAAGATGACGCCGCAAAAGTTCGCGCGTGGCGCAGCGGGCTGATCAAAGTTCAGAAAAACGATGAAGGTGGCAGCGACAAAAACTACCGGGTTACCGCCATCGACGGGAAAGCGATTGCTCCCAAAAAGTCGGTCAGCGTAGCAGATGGTAAAGTCAATATGACAGCGAAGGGCACGTTATCATTTGTGCCTTATAAAGGTTGGCAAATGGAATCTATCTGGCTGCCTGCTCCTGAAGATATCGTCAAACGGTTGATTGAAATCTCGCGAAATGGTTATCAGAATGTGTCGCTGTTTGAAAATATCGGCTGGTCGTTATTTCGTGTTGTTGTCGGCTTTGCACTGGGCAGTCTGGTTGGTATTCCTCTTGGCTATGCGATGGGATTAAATGACTGGTTCCGTGGATGGTTTGATCCGATTGTTGAATTCATGCGCCCTATTCCACCTCTGGCTCTGATACCTCTGGTGATCATCTGGTTCGGAATCTGGGAACAGGGTAAAATAAGCCTGCTGTTTTTGGCGGCCTTATGGATTATGACGATATCCGCTCGTGCTGGTGTATCAGGCGTGAATATTTCAAAAGTTCATGCTGCATATTCACTTGGCGCATCAAAGTTTCAAGTCCTTACACAGGTGATCATACCCAATTCTCTCCCGGAAATTTTTACCGGCGCCCGTGTAGCCATGGGTGTTTGCTGGGGCACTGTGGTTGCAGCGGAACTGGTAGCGGCAGAAAAAGGTGCGGGGAAAATGATCATCGCTGCGTCAAAATTTCAGCAAACCGATATCGT
>JAAENI010000800.1 GCA_024224595.1 Hyphomicrobiales bacterium | reverse complement strand
TGTTAACAAAACTGGATATTGGTCCGATTTTTCGTTCATTTTCGTTAAATATTCCCGATATTCGCCTCAAATGATCGAAATATCGACCTCAATTCCAGTTCTGTTCTCAATAATTGCTCAAGTCCGACAGCCTGCTAGACCGAATCTTCTTTACATGGAGTCATTTGAATGCTCTCGGATTCAATCCAGCCTGGAACCAGTTGATAAAATTGTAAATCGAGAACACCGGCAATCCGGTTGCCATCTGGATGTCTTTTGCGTAAGGCACCATATTTGTACATTCCAGCACAATAGCTCCTGTCTCCGGGTGAGTTTTCTGCAGCAGCAAGGCCGCTTCAACGTTTTCTTTGCGAGCCTGGTCAACATCAAGCTCCAACTCATTGTTAAGAACGACTGAGGTAAACACTCCCCCCGCTGGTGTTCCACCAATCGGTGTATCAGATCTGCATCCAGCCTTTTCCAGGTGTTTGGCACTCAGTGTTGCAGATGAAATCGTCAAAATTCCAGCCCGCTTATCTGCCGGCAACAGACTGTCGACCATCGCAACCTGCATTAATGACGATGTGGCAACCGGCACGCCCAGATTTGCAGTCAATTCGTCCTGAAATAAAGCCAGAAACCCGCAATTGGTGGTGATGCCATCTGCGCCATCTTCAATCAATTCCTTTGCCGCCTCAATAAAGTGCTCCAACATCCCTTTCGCGCCCTGGCGTACGATCAGATCTGGGGTGGCATTGCGAACAATTTTGTAGAGTACCGGAAATGGCCAGGTCAGACCATTACCCATGTCACCTGGAATTCGCGGAAATCGGGCTTCGAGCATTAATACTCCGACACTGGCGCCATATATTGCTTTGCCTCCAGATACCCTCATCTAATATCTCCGATGTTTGTTTTGTGATCGCTGTGATCATTATCATCTTTGCTCACATCATCGGGAACATAAATACGCATATAGGCTTTACGCACTGCCTCACTCGCTTCTTCATAGCTGCGTACAATATGCAGGCGCATCTGTTCAACAGCTTCGCGCACCTGATTATTGATCATCATTTGCAATATTTGTGCATGATTACCCGGTGTCACCACTCTCCTTTCCTCCAGATCAATAGTCCTGACAAAGCCAACTCTTGCATTTAGATTCTCAAGAATACGCACCAATTCACGATTCTTTGAAAGCGCGGCAATCTTCATATGAAATGCTTCATCAATCGCCACCAATTCGGCACCTGACACGTTTTCGTGATAGTCAACTTCTGACTGTTTAAGAAATTGCTCAAGACCGGCAAGATCACCGCTACTGGCATTGAGGCAGGCCAGTTCAACCAGTTTGCATTCCACCGCTTCGCGGGCCTGGTATAGTTCCAGTATCTGGGCAGCACCCAGAGAACGGCAATAAAACCCACGGCCGTTTTCATATTTCAAAAAACCTTCCGATACCAGTCGATTAAGAGCTTCGCGAAGTGGTGTTCGGCTGGCTCCAAGTTTGCGCGCCATCGCCTGTTCATTGAGTTTTTCATCCGGTTTAAGATCAAATCCAGAGGTCATGCGTTTTACGTTTTCGTATATTCTGTCAACATTGCCTGTTGCACCCACGAGTAATTCCTTCGTTTATTCAGTCCGTTATCAGGGTATTTTCCCTGCTTGCATCATTTTTACAATTTATATTTGCATATTGCATACAGGCCTGTATACAATATGCAACACCAAATGCAAATATTACAAATACCACAACTCAGGAATTTCTTCTGCAAGCCTGTTTTTCACCTCAAGCCATCACAAGCCAGAAGTCCTGATGTCCCCATTTGTAAAAAGTAAAACCGGGACCTCATCAACATGAACTCCATCGAGCAATCGAGTAAATTAACTACAAAAAACACGATGAATGGCGCAGAAGCTATGGTCCACATGCTGGAGGCTTACGATGTGCGCTATATTTTTGGTTTGTGTGGTGACACGACGCTACCATTTTATGATGCCATGTACCGGCTGGATCACCCAATCACACATATCTTAACGAGGGATGAGCGTCACGCTGCCTATATGGCTGATGCCTACGCCCGTGTCAGCGGCAAGGTCGGCGTCTGCGAAGGCCCTTCCGGGGGTGGAGCGACTTATATTTTACCGGGCATAGTTGAGGCCAACGAATCAAGTGTGCCGGTTCTGGCTATTACCAGTGACGTCTCGACCACCTCGCGAGGTCGTTTCCCATTGACGGAGCTTGATCAGAAAGCCCTGTTCAAACCGCTTACCAAACACAATGACATGCTCGATGATGCCTCACGTATTGCCGCCCAAATTAGGGAAACGTTCAGGGCAATGACATCATCGACCCCGGGAGCCGCTCATTTGGGGTTTCCATTTGACATCCAAAAAGCCAACGTGGTTCCCACTGAAGTCTATGCGGATCGGAACCAGGGATATTTCCCCTCAACCAGATCTGTAGCGGACCCGGCCAAAGCTGAAATAGCGATTGATTTATTATTGGCATCGAAAAGTGCAATCATCATTTGCGGTGGTGGAATTGTTTTATCCAGCGCGGAAAATGAGTTGCTGGAACTGGCAAATTCCATGAATACGCCCATCGCCACCACGGTGTCTGGTCAGGGTGCCGTTGCCGAAACACATCCCCTTGCTTTGGGAGTAGTAGGCTCCAACGGTGCCATGCCCCAAACCCGTGCCGTTGTTGATGAAGCTGATCTGGTTTTCTACATCGGTTGTCGTGCCGGTTCTGTTACAACCGAAAGATGGCGCAGCCCAAAACCGGGTACAACCATTATTCATCTTGACAGTGACCCAAAGGTAATCGGCACAAATTATCAGACCGTCATTGGCTTGATTGGAGATGCAAAACTTAGCCTCGCGCTACTAAATGCGTCCCTCTCAAACCGGGATGAAACCGTCGATCATCATGGCAGAGATCGGGTCGGTATCGCAGTTACTTCCAAATTTGAAGCATTTCAAAACCTGGCACAAAAGGATGATGATCTTATCCTGCCGGAGCGCATCATCAGTGATTTGCAGTCGGTTCTCGACGATGACGCCGTTATTTGTGCTGATCCTGGCACTCCCTGCCCATATTTTTCTGCCTTCTACCGTTGGCCAAAAGCAGGTCGTCACTTCATCACAAATCGCGCTCATGGCGCCCTGGGTTATGCTCTGGCAGCATCGATCGGGGCACAATTTGGGCGACCGGATGCACGCGTCGTCGCGGCCATGGGCGATGGCTCATTTGCCTTTTGCTGCGGAGAAATGGAAACCATCACCCGTTATAATTTGCCCATTACCATGATCGTATTTTCAAATGCTGTGTTTGGCTGGATCAAAGCCGGTCAAAAATCCGGTTTTGACCGGCGCTATCACAATGTCGATTTTAACCGCACCGATCACGCTGGCGTAGCCAAAGCATACGGCATCAAATCATGGACTGTAAGCGATCCGGCAAAATTGAAAGAAGTATTAAGAGAAGCAACATCCCTTGATCAACCAACCATGGTTGATATCATATGCCAGCCTTTGCAGGACACCAATGCACCGGTCAGTGAATGGGTGGCTTAGAATTTTGAGTTAAAGATTTTTGATTTGAATAATTAACATAGATATAATTTGTCGATAATATGTTGACATTTTGTCATTATAGATAAACACTATGCTGACGAACATACGCTCAGAC
>JAAENI010000799.1 GCA_024224595.1 Hyphomicrobiales bacterium | reverse complement strand
GAAGCGGTTGAAAATGCTTTGATGGCGCGATCAGGTTTGATCACTGGTGATGAAGCAGCAGCAGCCACAAACGGCAACCCGTTTGCAGGTCTAAGCATGATTGAGACAGCCCGCCACTTTTTGGGTTCAAACAATGTGAACACCAAAGGCATGGATGGTTTCCGTGTTGCCGGTGAAGCATTCACCCGGATTACAAACGGCAGCCATACAAGCAGCGATTTTCCGGCAGTGCTTGGAAACGTAGCAGCCAAAGCGGTTTTGATCGGCTTCAATGAAGCTGAAGAAACTTGGCAGGAATGGGCTGGCACTGGCGCTCTTTCAGATTTCAAACAAGCGGATCTTGTGGCGCTAAGCGCATACAGCAATATCGATCTGGTTCCTGAAGGTGACGATTTCACTGAAGGCACTTTCTCAGACCTGAAAGAAAATGCACAGCTAGACACCTATGGGAAATTGTTCCAAATCACCCGACAGGCGCTTATTAATGATGACCTCAGTATTTTCAATACGATCCCAAGCGCAATGGGTAGAGCAGCAGCCCGGAAAGTTGGTGATCTGGCTTATGGCGTATTGACTGGCAACCCGGTCATGGTTGAAGACGGCAACACCCTTTTCAATGCGTTGCATAATAACGATGCAGCTATTGGCGGTGCGCCAAGTGTTTCCACCTTGAATGATGTTTTTGTCGCCATGGCGCTTCAGAAAGATAGTTCAGGTAAAGCAACACTAGGTTATCGTGCAGCGCACATTGTGGTTCCAGTTGAACTTCAGACTGATGTTGAAACACTGATGCGAGCCACCTACGATCCAAACGCGGTTGCAGGTACTTTGACTCCCAACCCGGTTCAGGGAACAATGAAGGTTACATCAGATCACCGTCTTTCAGCCGATAGCGCCACACAGTGGTATTGCCTAGCGAACCCGAACACGGTTGATACTATCCGTGTCTATGGTTTGAATGGCGCACCAATGCCAGTGGTTGAACGTGAGCCTGTATTCAAATCAGACGCGACCAGCTTCAAGGTCCGTGTTGATGCTGTTGCAGTGCCTACAGGCTGGCGCGGTGCATATCGGAACGTGGGCGCGTAATGTCAAAGCCAGCAATAAACATTGCTGGCATTGATCTTGATGCTTTTTTTTCAACATGCGAGTTTGCACAAAGTGCCATTGTTTCAATTGGCAATGTGTTTGAAAGCCCTGTTGCGTTAAAAGTTATTGTTCAAGACTATGCCGAAATAGCAGCCGGTGGATCACTTGGGTTTTCCCAAGCCGGTCCACTGGTGATTGCTAATGCCAAAGATCTTGAATTGCTTGATGAACCATTGCTTGAGGGCAATTGGTTTCATATCCCCGATTGCGTTACCTATCGAATAAAAGATGCCTTGGTTGATAACACCTGTATGGCGCGGTTTCCGTGTGAACGGGAATACAACCACGACCACCAAAATTATCTAATGTATTCAGAAGATCTTACAAAGGATAACAAGTGGGGAATTGCCCTACAGTCTGAAGCGGTTGAGGTGATTGGCAATGTGGATATCGGTCCTGAAGGCGGTCTGACAGTTGATAGGATCGACAAAATTGCTGATGGGATTGCCTTGGTTTCACAAGCCAATCTTTGGGAAGCGGGGTTGCCTATTGATGATGAATGGGCGGTCTCTTTCTACCTGAAAAAAGCCACAGGGCAGCCAGCCTTTTATGGGT
>JAAENI010000798.1 GCA_024224595.1 Hyphomicrobiales bacterium | reverse complement strand
GGCTTTGACTACCTCGCCAAAGTCATCACCGGCGTCAAATTCAAAGACGGAATTGAAACCACAAAAACAGATCAGATCGCCGCATGACCGATAACCCTCAAACACCAGATTTGACAATAACTCTAATGGAAAATATACTAATCCAAATGGGTCGGACTCGCCCCACTTCACGGTCAATTCTCATGAATAGATTAGCACTTGTTATTCCGTTTCCCAGCGCAAATGGTGAACCTACCAGTAGTGCCTTGAAGGCTCGATGCCAGTCAATTTGCTTTCTGGATTTCCGGGTACTTTTTTCGTGCCAAATATACCAGATTTCGTACAACGGGGTTTTCCCAGTAATTACTTGAATGCGCTGCGATATTTATTGAATAAATAAATAAATTTCAAATATTATGACAATCTTTATCACTTCATTGCGATAATCACGCTAAATTAAATCGAATCACGTGGTTATATTCATGCCTGATATTGTTTTTGTTTCGAAGATGTACCAGTATTTGCTCAGAATAGTTAATGTGTATGAGTGCGTAAATGAAGCCTACTGATGTCGCAGATCCGACCTATTTTCACAAAGTGGTCGATTGTCAATGGGCATGCCCCGCTCATACTCCGGTTCCTGAATATATCCGTCTGATCGCTCAACGTCGTTATTCGGATGCCTTTATGATCAATTGGAAATCCAATGTATTTCCTGGTGTGTTGGGGCGCACCTGTGATCGCCCGTGCGAACCTGCGTGTCGACGCACACGAATTGAACAAAAGCCGGTCGCAATCTGCCGTTTGAAACGTGTGGCGGCAGATAATCGCGGCGATGTAAGCCACAGATTACCGGCAATTCCCAGTCAAAAAAATGGAAAACGTATCGCCCTAATTGGGGCGGGTCCTGCATCACTGACGGTTGCTCGTGATTTACTCCCCTTGGGATATGAGTGTGTCTTGTTTGAAAAAGATCGCCAATCGGGTGGTTTGATGCGTACGAACATACCATCATTTCGGCTTCCAGTTGATGTTCTGGATGACGAAGTTGAGCGGATATTGGATTTGGGGGTGGAAGTCCGGTTTAATACAGAAGTTTCCAGTCTCAAGTCGGTTCTGAATGAAGGATTTGATGCCGTCTTTATTGGCACAGGTGCACCACGTGGAAAGGACTTGGCGATAACAGGAAGGCGGCAAGCCAATGCTAACATACATTTGGGTATTGATTTTCTGACTTCCGTTGCGTTCAAACATACAGAAAGTATCGGAAGGCGTGTGTTGGTAATTGGTGGTGGAAATACAGCTATGGATTGCTGCAGAACCGCCCTAAGAATGGGCGGCGATGATGTAAGAGTAACAGTTCGCTCACCGCGCGAAGATATGAAGGCATCGGATTGGGAGATTGAAGATGCCGAACGAGAGGGTATACCGATACTCGATAATCATTCGCCAATAGAGTTTTTGATAGAAGATGGCAGACTTCATGGGGTAGTGTTCGAGCGTATGCAGGCCCATTATGATGGTTTCGGACGTCGGTCGCTGTCACCCAGTGGTGAACCACCGGTTGTCATTGAATGTGATGACGTACTCATGGCGATTGGTCAAAACAATGCGTTTCCCTGGATTGAACGCGATATCGGTATTGTTTTTGATGATACCGGCATGCCTGTAGTTGATGCTCAAACATTCCAGTCAACTTTGCCGGAAGTATTTTTTGGAGGTGATGCCGCCTGGGGTCCAAAAAACATCATCTGGGCAGTCGCACATGGACATCAGGCTGCAATTTCCATCGACCTGAAATGTCGTGAAATCTCGCTTACCAACCGACCGCCACCTATGACAAATCTGTTCAGTCAAAAGATGGGCATTCATGAATGGTCATATGAGAACGATATCTCGATTGAGCAACGTTTAGCGGTACCGCACGCAGATCTGGCAAAATCGTTGAAGAGTCTTACAACTGAAGTTGAACTTGGGTATGACGGGCAAATGGCGATGGAGGAGGCAACGCGATGTCTCAATTGTGACATTCAGACGGTATTTTCTGAATCGTTGTGTATCGAATGTGATGCTTGTGTGGATATTTGCCCGGTAGATTGCATCAATTTCACTCAAAATGAAGAGGAAACTCCGCTCAGGGCCCAGCTGCGTGTTCCTGCAACCAATTTAGATCAGGATCTTTATGTATCGGATTACCTGAATACGGGGAGGGTGATGGTTAAAGACGAAGATGTATGTCTGCATTGCGGGTTGTGTGCAGAACGGTGTCCGACCAGTGCATGGGACATGCAAAAATTCCTGTTTTTGGATGGGATGGCGACCGCAAGTCAGGAGTTGGCTGATGCGAATTGAAAAAACGTTTAATGATTTTGTTGTTAAATTTGGCAATATCAACGGTTCGGGTTCTGCCAGCGCTAATTATTTATGTGCAAAGGCTCTTTTTCGAATGGGAGTGATGGTTACTCCGAAGAATATCTTTCCTTCAAATATTCAGGGAATGCCGACCTGGTACGAAATACGGGCATCGGAAGAAGGCCATCAGGCGCGTCGTAATGGCATCGATGTTATGGTGGCGATGAACCCGCAATCTTATCAGGTCGATGTGGAATCAGTGGTACCAGGTGGAACGCTGCTCTACGATTCTACAATGGTACGAAATTTCAAGCGTTCCGATATCGATATTCTTGGAATTCCAATTTCAAGATTATGCGCTGAAAACTGGACAGATACCAGGCAGCGCCAATTGTTTAAGAATGTGGTTTATCTTGGTGCCCTGGCTCGCCTGATTGATATAGATAACGAAATTCTTGAAATGCTCATCGCAGAGAAATTTCGAAATAAACCCAAATTAATCGATTCCAATATCAAAGCATTGGATATTGGGCGCGAATACTCGCGCGAGTTTTTCCCCAGTCGATTGAAGGTCCGGGCTCGCAAAACTACCGGTACAAAAGGAAAAATACTGATAAATGGTAATGAGGCAGCTGCTTTGGGCGCAGTTTTTGCTGGGGCGACGGTGGCCGCCTGGTATCCGATTACACCGTCTACATCAGTTGCAGAGGCCTTCGAACGTCATACCCGACATTTTCGTTCTGGCGAAAATGGAAAATGCCGCGCTGCAGTTATTCAAGCGGAAGATGAATTGGCTGCCGTGGGAATAGCAATAGGTGCTAACTGGAACGGAGCACGTGCATTCACCGCTACTTCCGGTCCGGGTATATCGCTGATGAGCGAGTTTATAGGATTGGCGTATTTTGCCGAGATTCCCCTGGTGTTGATTAATATACAGCGAGGAGGACCCTCCACTGGCATGCCAACCAGAACCCAGCAATCAGACTTGTTGATTTGCGCTTACGCAAGTCACGGCGATACTAAACACGTGCTGCTTTTTCCGGCTGACCCGAGCGAATGTTTCACATTTGCGGCAGATGCCTTTGATTTGGCTGATCGTCTGCAAACTCCGGTATTTGTGATGAGTGATCTGGACATTGGCATGAATGACTGGGTCATTGATGAGTTCATCTGGGATGACAGACGTAAGGCTGATCGAGGCAAAGTTTTAGATGCTGAAGCGCTTGAAAAAATATCTGATTTTGGTCGTTACCGAGATGTTGATGGAGATGGTATTGCGTACCGTACAATTCCAGGAACCCACCCGGAAAAAGGAGCCTATTTTACGCGCGGCACATCCCACACTGAAACCGGAAGCTATACGGAAGACGGCAATATTCATGTGAGGAATCTGGATCGAATAGCTCATAAACATAGAACAGCGGCTAGTATTTTACCAAAACCAATAATTAGCGAGATATCGGCCAAATCAAGATTGGGCATCATAAATTTTGGATCTACGGATTCTGCTGTGCGCGAAGCATTGGCATTGCTTTCCAGTGAAGGGTACGGGCTTAATCACATGAGGATCAGATCATTTCCGTTTGATCGCAGCGTGGAAGATTTCGCTCGACGTCACGAATATCTGTTTGTGATAGAGCAAAATCGCGATGCCCAAATGCGCCATTTGCTGGTAGCTGAAACCGGTATACCGGCAACAAAATTAATATCAATATTAAATTATGACGGAATGCCGCTCACTGCAGAATTTGTCAGAACCGCTATTTTTGAAATTTTTGGCGAGCAACAACAGGTTGCTGCCGCGTGCGCAACTCCTATTACCGCAGCCTGATCACCATATACACCGCTGGATCGAAAAATTATGACCCACATCGCCAAGCCCAAGTTTCAACACCCCAAATTACCGGTTAATGGATTGGGTCTGACGCGCAGAAATTATGAAGGCGTTGTGTCGACTTTGTGCGCTGGCTGTGGCCATGACTCAATATCGGCGGCGATTATTGAAGCTTGTTTTGAACTGGAGATTCCAGCACATAGAATTGCCAAGATTTCAGGCATCGGCTGTTCGTCAAAAACTACCAACTACTTCCTCAGCCGTGCACATGGTTTCAATTCCGTTCATGGCCGTATGCCTTCAGTGGCGACCGGGGCAAATCTGGCTAATCCTGATCTGACTTATCTGGGAGTATCGGGTGATGGAGATACAGCATCGATAGGGTTAGGCCAGTTTAGTCATGCTGTTCGACGGCGATTGAATATGGTATATATTGTTGAAAACAATGGTACTTATGGACTGACCAAGGGTCAATTTTCTGCCACAAATGATAAAATATCGAAAAGTCGGAAAGGTGTTGAAAATCGATTTGAGTCAATAGATCTTTGTAGTTTGGCAATTGAACTTGGCGCGGGTTTTGTCGCACGCAGTTTCTCAGGAGACAAAGCCCAACTTGTTCCATTGATTAAGGCCGCCATGAGTTATCGCGGGTTTGCTTTTCTGGACGTGATTTCACCTTGTGTGACATTTAATAATCACAGTAATTCAACAAAAAGCTACGACTATGTTCGTGAACATAATGAAGTTTTGGATGTGCTGGATCTTGTGCCGCAACGGTCTGAGATATCGACCGACTATCAGCCGGGAACTAGCGTTGAAGTTACCTTGCATGACGGATCAGAGATTAAATTGCACAAATTGTCACAAGATTATGATCCTTCGGACCATGGTTCAGCGCTGTTAAATCTGTATCAATACAAACAACAGAATACGGTCGCTACGGGGGTATTGTATCTTGATCCCAATGAGTCCGATATGCATGATTTGCTAATGACGTGCGAGCAGCCGTTAAACACGCTGAGAGATAACGCTTTGTGTCCAGGAAGTGCTGTGCTGGACACATTGAATTCACAATTCAAATAGGCAATGCTTGAGCCATACATATTGCAGGGATGGTAAAGACAGCGGAAACTTCTTGTTATCTCAACATACATCAGAGTGGGTCGTTTGAATTCAAAATGAAAAATAGCCTCATTTCATGTGTTAAATCAAAACCTGAGAGCAAAAATGAAGTATATTTAGGGCTTGGTGGCAACATGGGTGATGTCAAAGCCCATATGGTCAAAGCGCTGGAATATCTAAATGACTCAGATGATATTGATATAGTCTGTGCGTCCTCGATTTATGAAACGCCACCTTGGGGTATTGAGGACCAACCGGCATTTTTAAATATGTGCATCGGGATCAGAACTTGTCTTGTTCCCATCGATTTGCTTGAACTTTGTCAACGCATCGAGCATTCCCTCAACCGGGAGCATACCATTAGATGGGGTCCGCGGACAATTGATATAGATATATTGTTGATCGAAGGTGGGATTGTGGACCTGCCGGAACTGTCGATACCTCATCCAAGGATCAAAGCGCGGGCATTTGTTCTGGTGCCATTAGCAGAAATTGCGCCTGAATGGTCGCTGGATGGTCGTACAATCGCTTCATGGCGACAGTTGTGCAATGACGACGGGATCAAGCAGGTCGCAGGGCAGGAGGTGTTCAATGATCTGATTGTTAAGCGAGCAAATACCTAAATTTTTTGGTGCCACAAAGCTGCGATTCCATCGACAACAAATTGGACAGAAAGCGCCGCCAACAATACACCCATCAATCGAGTCATAATTATGCGTCCGGAAGTCCCAAGAAATCTGTCAATGGGAGCAGCAAGCATGAACGTAACAATCAGAATCGCCAATACAGCGATCACGACACCAATCAAAATCCCGTAGGATCGCAAATCGTTGTTGAATTGACCTGATAACAGTATCACAGCGGAAATGGACCCGGGACCGGCGATTAATGGAATGGCCAAAGGGAATGCAGCAACATTTGCAATGTCATCTTTTGTAATGGCGGTATCTGAGGCGCTTTCACGGCGCATTTGACGCCTCTCAAATATCATCTCAAAAGCGATATAAAATAACAGAAAACCACCGGCAATCCGAAAAGCATGCAATGTGATCCCCAATGCGCTCAATATTATTGTACCAGCGAAAGTGAACAGCGTTAACAGGCAAAGTGCAATGGTTGCGCCTCGTAACGCTACAGAACTACGTTCTGCGGAATTCATGCCCTGAGTTAAAGCTATAAATATCGGTATCATACCGATTGGATCAATGGTGACAAACAAGGTTACAAATGCGTTCAATGCAAGGTCGACGTTCATTATAAGGCAGGCCTTCTTATTTCGATAATTTAACTGTTGGCAAGGGGATTTGGTTTTGCCGCCGGGAGGTTAATGATTTTGAATGCCGGTTTGTATACTAAGTCATCTGACATATTATATTGTGTTGCGCCTAAACACTGGTTTGTAAATTCCAACAGGTTTAAGACTTGAATTGTGGAAGGTTTTTTACCTGATTGTGAATGGTTAAATGAGATAATAAACAGTATTTATGTAACATGTTGAAAACATTGTTAAAAAAACCTGTTAACTGAGCATGAATATTTGAAAATCTGATCCGAATCGTATAGTATGAGTGGCATGCTTTTCTATTCTACATTGTTTTTACTGATTGTGTGAATTGATGGAATTGAATGATCACAATGCTGAAACTGTTTTGATGTTTCGTCTAAAAACGTGGGTTTTAGGGTTGAATATCTCTTGGTAGAAAAAAACATCTGAGCAAAATGTGATGATACTGGTAGTGATCAGATCTGCATTGAATACTAGATACAAGGACTGAATTTGTCTAATATTGTTGAACCT
>JAAENI010000797.1 GCA_024224595.1 Hyphomicrobiales bacterium | reverse complement strand
TTATTGCTATATCACAAATGTATTGGGAGCGGTTTCAGGCTGGTCAGACCGATTACTGAATGCAGACAATATATACCTTTGGACTTGCAGGGTTGAAGCAATTGTGAAAAATCAAACAGCATCAGAACAATATAATCCATACCTGTTACGCGCTTGGCAGCTTGCCCATGATAAGGTTCTTGAACTGGGGCCGGTTTCTCGCATCATGGGTATTTTGAATGTCACCCCCGATTCATTTTCTGATGGTGGAAAATTCGATACGATGAGTAAGGCGATTGATCAGGCCGCACAAATGATCAAAGAGGGTGCAGACATTATTGATGTGGGGGGTGAATCCACCAAACCTGGTGCTGGTCCGGTTGATCAAGATTTGGAACAACAGCGGGTACTTCCCATTGTTGAAGAACTGAACCGGCGTTTTGATACTATAATCTCGATTGATACTTATCGCCCTGATACTGCAAAACTTGCGATTGAGGCAGGAGCGCATCTCGTCAACGATGTGGGTGGTTTTCAGTATGATGGTGATATGGCTGGTATCGTTTGCAAATATCGAGCCGGCGTTTGTCTGATGCATAATTCGAGAAACAGATCGATTGGTGATGATATTATTGCGGATCAGATTGAATATCTTGGGCGATGTGTGTCTACTGCCACTGCAGCAGGCGTCACCAGGCAGCAAATTATCGTTGATCCAGGGTTTGGGTTTGGCAAGGACGTAGAGGAGAATTTGTTACTATTGGACAGATTTTGTCTATTGCATGAACTTGCGTTGCCTATTCTGACCGGTACATCTCGCAAGCGCTTTACCGGAGCGGTACTGGGCAACGATGATAGTAGTGATAATCGCGACAAGGTTACTGCGGCTACATGTGTTGTTGCCAGAATGGCAGGCAGTGCCGTTTTTCGTGTGCATGATGTTAAATCCAGCAGACTGGCATTGAAATTGGCGGATAGCGTGCTAAATACGCGCAATATCAGTTGATTTAGCGTCTTTCATTCATCTTGCGAGTTGGCTGTTAATATAAAAAGACAGGATTTGCCCATGCAATTCACAATAAGATTAGAGAATTGTGCTTTCTTTGCCCGCCATGGGGTTTTTAGTGAAGAAGAGCGATTGGGTCAGCGTTTCTTTGTTGATGCCGTGTTGCGGGTGGAAGCGGGTGAAGGCCTGACTAACGATGATATCGGGGAAACCGTAGATTATGGCGTTGCATTTTCACTGATTGAAGAAATTGTAACCGGGACACGTCGTTATTTGATTGAGGCTTTGGCAGCGGATATTTCAAAGGCGATGTTGAACTCATTTGCGTGTGTTCAGCATGTGGAAATTACCATCCGTAAACCCAATGCTCCAGTGCAGGGCATTCTGGATTATGTCGAGGTTTGCGTCGATCAAACGCGCGACCAATGAAATTGATGAGGGAGGATTTTTTCAATCCCGCATCAGTTTTCTAGCAGTATCAGTATGACGGCAGCGGTAATCAGGATTATGCCAGTCACTTCCGTTCGCGTTATTTGTTCGCGGAAATAGAATACACTGGCAATGAAGGTAAAGATTAATTCTATCTGTCCCAGTGCACGAACATAGGCCGCGTTTTGAATTGTAAACGCAGTAAACCAGCACACCGAGCAGGCCATGCCGGTTATTCCAACAGGTAGTGCCCGCCGCCATTCAAAAAGTACGCGCTTTAGTTCGTCGCGGTCAAAGGCCAAAAACCAGGCACCCATCATCAATGTTTGCATCGCCAATGCCATTAGCAATGTATAGGCAGCAGCGATGATGAAATTTGGCCCGTTCAAAGCAAGGGCTGCACCGCGATAAGCTACCACCGATGCACCCAGCAATGCAGCACACAACAAGCCAATCCAGGTTGCCTTTTCACTCATGCCCAGTGCGAAATTTTGCAGCGTTAAATTAGTCTCCTTGGATGAAAGGACAATGGTTCCAATTGCGCCCACAATGATTGCCAGAGTAGCAACGGCCCCTATTTTATCACCCAGTAATATGGAACCCAAGATTGCGATCAGAACGATTTCAAGTTTTGAAAATGTTGTTCCAACAGCAAAGCTGCGGAATGAAAACATCCACAGGAGTACAACGGTAAACAAAATTTGTGCCAACCCACCTAACGCGCAATAGATCAGGAAACGGAAATTGGATTTGGGAACTTCATAGCCGCCGAATTCTGACAACAACCAGACATATAGTGCCGCAAATGGCAGAGCATAAATGAACCGGGCATAAGATGCGCCGGCGGTTGATAACCTGTCCCTGATGGCTTTTTGTAAAACCGAGCGCAGGTTTTGCAAAAAGGCAGCAGCTATCGTGACAGGTATCCATAAGGTCATCAAAGCTGTCTGGGGTTTTTTATCGAGCCGGTCAAGGAGATTTTGGCCTGTCCGCCCCGAACCAATAATTTCATTTTTAGTACGTAAGGCGGGCCAATATTTTCGTGATCTGACTGTGGTTGTTTTGGACCACCGGGTCTGAAAGACAGGATATCTTGCGCCTAAACCAGCAAAATAGACTCAAACCATCTGACCCGACTATCCTCATCAAAAGGTCACAAAGTATGGATTACCAAAACTTCAACCTAATTTGGATCTAAAATTTTGGGCGGGGTTGAAGGAGGCGTTGCATTGGCAGCGACTGTACCAATTGCCTGGGCCTGGTCGTCGGAAATATTTTTAGTCTGATCCATTCCAGGGATCTGTACACGAACCTCACGGCGGGCAAAATCAATTCCATTTTCATCGAATGCTTTTTGTACACGTGTATAGACTTCTTTGCGAATGGCCCATTGGGCTCCGGGTTTTGTCGTAAATTTTCCTCTGACAATAATTCCTACATCATCGACGTCTGCTGCGCCTTGTGATTTGAATGGCTGAATGAAACTGTCTGCAAGTGCCGGGACCTCCAGCATCTCCTGACCAATTTTCTTGAATAATTTGCGAACTTTTTCCAAGTCCGTGTCGAAGGGAACAGTAAAGCGCAGCTTCATAATGACGTAGTCACGACTATGATTGGTTAGTTTGGGAATTTCCCCATAGGGGATGACATGAACCGGTCCGTTAGGATGACGCAGTTGTAGTGAGCGAAGAGATATTTTCTCCACTGTGCCCATTGTTCCTTCGATGTCGATATATTCTCCAGTACGGAATGCATCATCCCACAGAAACAAAATTCCCGAAACAATGTCCTTTACCATTGTCTGGGCGCCAAAACCAATGGCCAATCCTAACACACCCGCACCGGCCAATAATGGTGTGATGTCGATACCGATATTATTAAGTACGACCAGACCAAAGACAGCGGCGATGCCGTACTTTGCCATGCCCAGAATCAGCGGGACTACAGTGGATAAACGTCACCCGCCGGCTCCTCCCCCTTCGCCACTTTGATCTTCCTGAGAAGGATCAACACCCAGGGCAGTTTGTTCGGCTGCCAATTTGCGATTGGCCCACAGTGAAACCAGTTCCCACAGGAGATATCCCATGGCAAGGACGATCAGAATCTCGATCAGGCGGCTCGCTACCTGTACGCCAACGCCAGCTTCAGCAATTGTTCGCGGATTGAGGTTCCAGAAACCGGCGACAATGAATATCAGTATTGCCATTCCCAAAATTCGACCGATACGGATATAGCTTTTTTTTGTGAGGGTGTAAGCACGTTCTGCGACCGCACCCTTGCCTGTCATTGGCGGTGTCAGAAAGCGGACCAGACGACGGATAAATACATCGAAAATCGGTAAACTTGTCAGAATTGTAATGGTCTTGTAGTGGGGTTGTGTCGCCAGCAGCTCGAATTGTTTGAAGCCGACTAATATCTCCGTCAATAGCCAGGTCAAAACGACAACGATGACACAAAAAATTGGATAAAATCGTGCTGCCTTTTCCTCCATCGGTGAAATAGTGGGATCATCCCCCAGTGCGACAGCAATCATTTGATCCCGTAGTTTTAAAACGACGTAGATAATAAATCCACTGACCGCGAGATTTAGCCAAAATCCAAGGCGAGATTGCCCCATCGGGACGCCGTTACTATTACCAAAAGCCACGATCGCCACGGTTAATCCCATTACCACAAAAATCGACACAAGATGATTGAGCATTTGTTTGGATTGTGGGGTGTCCAGATTAAGAAGTCGAAATTCTGGCCGTTCTGGAGCAAGTATCAATCTGAACCATGCCAGGGCGATGCGTGGAATAACAACCAGATTGAACATCAATGTTTCAGCGAAACCAATATGTTCAGGCGGTATCAGTGCTGTGGCGGTATTTCGTGTAACGATGAAAAAGGCAATCAGACCCAACAACTCTATCGCTAAACGGGTAAACAGAAATCCGAGTGTGTCACGTAAGGAATCCGATCGCTCAATGTCAAGCAAGTTGCTGAATCGCCGCCGCACGAGATAGTTAATAATTTGCTCGACGATAAATCCCGCGGCCATCGCCAGCGCGAGTGAGCCGAAAATCCTTCCAATTCCACCCCAGCCGAGTTTGGCATGAAAATTGGCAAAGCTTTGTTTTTGATATTGCCAAAGCAAAGGCGACACCTTAACCGCATTAACGACTGAATCGACAATTGATTTGGTGGCTGTTTTTGCAAATTCTAATACAGAGCCGGTTTTTTCAGCTGATTGCTGTTTTTTGGCAACTGCATCCAATTGAGCCAACAGCAGGGCGCGGACTTCTGTTTCCGAAAGTCGCGATACCAGCGCGTTTATGGCCTCAGGGGTGAGAGGATCAGGCAGGGCTAGGTGTTTTTCATCACCGGATATTGTTTGAACCGCGGTTTGTGCGACTGCGTTTGACCCAGTTAGCGAAGAACCAACAGCTGCAAATAAGGCCAATACCGCCCATAGTGTGAGTGAATGAAAAATTTTCATGAAATTCCCCGAGAGCCGGACACAAAAGTCTTGTTGAAATATCTGTTGTTCAGTGGTTCAACTTCCTGATTTCATTAGCAGCACAGACCGAATATGTTTGCAAGTATCGGGCGGTCTGCAAAATGCAATATGGTCTATTCCAGCAGACAAATTATATTTTGCTTGTTGTTGATTGATTCCCATAAATTCGTGAGTCCTGCAACTGTAATCTCCCGATAAGAATCGGGAGATTACAGTTGTTTGATTCAGGTACTCAAGTCAATTCGACATTGCCCAATATATCCGCACCGCAATGCAACAATGAATCCACACTAAGTTCAGTATTACCTGATAATTGGATGTGTTCGTGTTTTTTTGCGGGTGTCGCTGTATCTGTTGTATCGACGTGATGATGCCCCGGGGAATGGGAATACAGACTGCCAGCAAATCCCAACATTAATACCGCCAGAGAAATCAACAGGCAGGGCAATTTTTGTCCAATAGTGAGAGTGGATAGTCCCATTATGCCTAATTAATTCCATTCGCCCGCTGGAGTTTTCGCACATAAGCAATAATGTTTTTAATTTTAGTATCACTAATATCCTCAACCGGTGGCATATCGCCAAATTTCCAGTGGTGCGCACGTGTACCATTTTTGGCAGCCAGCATAAAAGACATATCACCATGATGACCGGGTTCATAGATTTTGTGAATCAGCGGTGGCCCATTGCCGTTTGAACCTGAAGCATTTTTTCCATGGCAAGATGCACAGTTTCCATCAAAAGCCAGTTTACCTTCCGCAACATCCGCCAAATCAGCTGGAACATTGACTTTGACCATTGGTGTCCCTGTAGCTGTTTTTTCCCGGGTTACCGGATAAAACCAGATACCTGCAATTGTGATACAAGCCAGTGCGCCAAGAACTAGTAACTTCTTATTCATCGGTATTGTTTTCCGGCAACAAGCCTTTGAATTTACTTTGAACTTCATTTGCGGGCCTGGTGACAGTCTGTCCATAGACCTTTGATAATTTTTGTAATTCAAGTTTCGTAAATCCTATGGACTTGGCCGAATCCAGCAAAATCTCAAATGATTTACGATCCAACTCAGTGGATGATGTTTAAATTTGCTTTCTCATTCAGTTTGAAAATCCATGAATTTGCAATCTTGTAAACATGTTATACCAAGTTGCGGAGTTATTAATCCATATGACCAGTATCCTGAGGGTTCTGGACGTTGTTGCGCTTCGCTCGTGGTACCAGTACCAAGTCGCAAAACGTGCCTAGTCAAAACCCTCAGGATACTGGTCATATGAGTCAATATCTCCGCAATTTGGTATTAAACCTTCCAGTGGCTGGAAGGTCAAACGAATGTTCCGTGTGGCAGCGGATCAATACTCGAAGGCGAGATACATGCTGAATAGAGTACTGTGGGGGCAAAAGTCTGCTGTGATTTCAGGTGAATTCACAGTAGCGGGCACAGACCAGACTCTGTTTTGGCCATTCTTCCATATAGTGGTTCAAATAGATCAAAGTACCCGCCATCTCACGTCTTTGCCTGTTTGGTCATAGTTATTCTTTCTGCCAGAATAGATGCTGTGATTAGCGCAAAGGCCCCGAGCAGGAAATATGCCCCGGGGAAAATGATTGTGGAGTTTGTCCTGGTAAACCAGGCGAAAGATGAATTGGAGAGCAGGGGGCCAATGATGGCCGCAAAGCCGGAAATGCCACTCAATCCACCCTGCAGATAACCCTGATCAGAAGCGTCAACATGTTTGGAGGCGAGGGTTTGTATGGCAGTGGAAGCCAGTGCCCAACCCAGCACATGCGGAATGATCCCCAGATAACTCAAGAGTCCCCAGGTGTTGAATGCCAGCAGAAAAAACATTCCCGATGAAAGCAAACAGCCAATTACAATGGTTCTGGTCTCACCCAGCCATGGGATAATTCTCCCTGCCAACAAACCCTGTACAACGATGTAACTGATGCCAACAACCGCAAGTGATATCCCGGCGTCTCGTATTCCCCAGCCATATTGATGCTGGGTAAACAAGACCCACAGGCTTTCCATACCGCGTTGGGTGGTGGTGGCTATAAGTGAAATCAACCCGATCCCGGCCAACCCGGTGGTGGTGAATATCCAGTGGATTGAGGAGATCGGGTTGGACTGGCCAATTGATCTTTTGCGGCGTTTTTTCTTTGGCAGGGTTTCTTTCAGCAAAAACCAGCCTAATGTCACATTGGCAAAAGATAAAAATGCCGCGAACCAAAAAGGATAGCGCAGGTCGATTTCGCCCAGAACTCCACCTATAAGTGGACCCGCGACAAAGCCGATGCCAAATGCAGCCCCTACCATGCCAAACCCTTTGGCTCTCTTTTCAACTTCCATCGTGTCTGCGACGTAGGCATTGGCTATTGCCATGGATGAGGCAAAAGCACCGCCAATCATCCTGCCGATAAAAACCCAACTTATGGTCGGAGCCAATGCCAGCAGAATATTGTCGAATCCAAGTGCAGTGAGCGCAATCAGCATTACGGGCTTTCGACCGAACCGGTCTGAAAGGATACCCATAATGGGTGCAGCGATGAATTGCATGATTGAAAATATGATAGCCGCTGCCCCGTATATGGTGGCAACTTGCGAGACACTGCCGCCAGTCAGGTCTTTGACAAGCAGAGGCAGAATTGGCCATGCCAATCCAACACCCATCATATTTATCATGACGGTGACAAGAACAATCAATAAACTTGGATTTGGCACTCAGTTATCCGTCATCTTTACCGGAAATGGGCGCGGCATAGGCGAGATCCATATCCCAGGGGAAGTAGATCCATGTATCCTGGCTGACTTCAGTGATAAATGTATCGGCCACGGGACAGCCTTTGGGTTTTGCATAAACGGTTGCAATATGGGCCTTGGGCAGCAAATCGCGAACCTTCTGCGCTGTGGCACCGGTGTCAGTCAGGTCATCAATGACCAATACGCCTTCGCCACCATTGGTACTATTGAGGATCTCATCTGATATTGTTTTTAAGACAACCAGGTTACCCTGATCCTTATATTCATGATAAGAGGCAATACATACTGTTTCAATTTTGCGAACGCCCAATTCACGGGCAATTATTGCTGCGGGTACGAGACCGCCCCGGGTGATTGCGATGATCGTCTGCCATTCACCTTTGGCATCTGCAAGGCCCGCCAGACGCCAGGCGAGGGCCTTGCAATCACGGTGAAACTGATCCCAGGAAACGGGAAATGCTTTTGGAGCCGGGTTGATTTTGTCTGACATTGGAGTTTCCTAAATGATGATGCTTCATTTGCAGATGGGTTTAATTTTCGCATATCTGAATTGAAAAACAACTTCTTGATTATCTCGGGGTACTTTTCAAGAGATAAATATAAATATATCCTTCTAATTGGGCTCAGAGGTTAAACATCCAGGTTGTTGAATGCAGCTTTTTCAAACACGGTGGCAAATTCAAATATTTTTCTCCACGAATAATGGGAGCCGTCCAACGTACAACATCAGGAAATGTAGAGGAGGACTAGGCCTTCGTTTCCTGATGTTGTGCG